>JAGQTO010000114.1:12963-26746 GCA_020439025.1 Mycobacterium sp.
GTGTCGTACCGCCGCTTCGAGGTCCGAGGACATTCCGGCGGACAGTTCCGTGGCAGCCGGGTGGACCGCCAGAACGCGGCGATGCTCGGCCCCCAACGCAGCGAACGCCGTGTCGGCATCGGCTCCCAGCGGCGGTATCGCCATCAGGCCCACGAATTCGAGTCCGGCGGAATCAGCCACCTGTGCGCACAGGGCGTCAACCGCGGCCGGGTCGCCGATGTCGACTCCTCCCCGACTGGTGTCGCCGTCCAGGCTGATTTGCACAAAGACCCGCAACAAGCGGTCGCGACGTCCGTCGGCGAGCGCCTGTCCACTGGCGCGGTCCAGGGCGGTGGCCACCTTGGTGGTCGATACCGAGTGGACCGTATCGGCCCAACCCGCAATATGTTTGGCCTTATTACTCTGAATCTGACCGACCATGTGCCAGCGCGCCCCGTCGTCCTCGGGCCCACCGGCGACGAGCCTGCCGAACTCGGCGATCTTGGCCGCTGCCTCCTGCTCGCGGGATTCGCCGAAGGCCCGGCAGCCGAGCCGCCACAGGATCGCCACGTCGCTCGCCGGGAAGAATTTGGTGACCGGCAGCAGCTGGACCTCTTGCGGGCGGCGGCCGGCGGCATCGGCGGCGAGCGCGAGTCGCGACCGGATCGCCGCCAATCGGGCGGTCAGTTCGGCCACCCGGTCGCCGTGGCCCGGAGCAGTCATTCCATCCATATCAGCGACGCCAGCCGCCCGGTCGGGGCATCGCGACGATGGCTGAACAACGTCGGGTCGGCGACCGTGCACCGGGGGTCGACGTCGATCGCGGTGACGCCGGCGCCGGCCAGTTGGCGGGCGATCCCGGCGCGCAGGTCCAGCGCCGGGGTGCCGCTGGGGGTCCGTGTTTGGCTGCCGGGCAGGCTGGCCTCAATATCGGCGGCCATCTCCTCGGGCACCTCGTAATTCGGGCCGCTGACAGCCGGGCCGAGCAAGACCGAAACATCGCCGGCATGTGCGCCGAGTGCCAGCATGGCCTCCAATGTTCGCAGCACCACGCCTTCCGCCGCCCCGACCCTCCCGGCGTGCGCCGCGCCGACCACACCGGCGCGCGCATCTGCCATCAGGACCGGGACGCAGTCGGCGGTGACCACGGCCAGGGCCAGCCCCGGGGTAGCCGTCACCAGGGCGTCGGTGGCCTCGAACGGATCTGCACGCGCCGACTCGACGGTCTCGACATGGTCACCATGAACCTGGTTCATCCACACCACATGGTCGGTCGGTAATCCGGCCGCCGAGGCCAACCGGTCGCGGTTGGCCGCGACCGCCGCGGGATCGTCACCGACGTGGTCGCCGAGGTTGAAACTGTCGAACGGCGCCACCGAGACCCCGCCGGCCCGGGTGGTCGTGACACGACGGATCCGTACGGTCATGAAGCTGGTGCTCTCCGGCGTCAGTGCCGCATGAACGGCGGCACGTCGACATCGTCGTCATCGTCGCCGAAGCGCGAGGAACCGTTGGTGTGTGCCGGGACGCTGACCGGCTCGCGGGCCTGGATCGACTCGATGGGCTCGAACAGCGAGGAACTGAGCTTGCCGGCCGCCCCCGGCGCGATTCCGGGAGCCGAACCGGGAACCGCGGTGGCTCCGGCCGTCGCGGTACCGGCCGGAGCGGTCGCCGAGGTGGCGGCGGCGCCGGCCGAGGCACCGGTGACCGGATTCCGGCTCGGGGTGCTGGCGTCGAAGCCGGCGGCGATCACCGTGACGCGCACCTCGTCCCCCAGCGAGTCGTCGATGACGGTGCCGAAGATGATGTTGGCGTCCTGGTGGGCGGCGTCCTGAACCAGCGAGGCGGCCTCGTTGATCTCGAAGAGCCCGAGATCGCTGCCGCCGGCGATCGACATCAGCACGCCCTGGGCGCCTTCCATCGAGGCCTCCAGCAGCGGGGAGTTGATCGCCATCTCCGCCGCCTTCAGCGCGCGGCCCTCCCCGCGCGAGGACCCGATTCCCATCAGGGCCGTGCCCGCCCCGCTCATGACGCCCTTGACGTCGGCGAAGTCGACGTTGATCAGACCCGGGGTGGTGATCAGGTCGGTGATGCCCTGCACACCGTTGAGCAGCACCTCATCGGCGCTGCGGAAGGCGTCCATCAGGGAGACGTTGGCATCGCCCATCTGCAGCAGCCGGTCGTTGGGGATCACGATCAGGGTGTCGCAGCTCTCCCGCAGCGCGGTGATGCCGCTCTCGGCCTGGCCGGCCCGCCGCTTGCCCTCGAAGGAGAACGGCCGGGTCACCACGCCCACCGTCAGCGCGCCGAGCTTGCGGGCGATGTTGGCCACCACCGGCGCGCCGCCGGTACCGGTGCCGCCGCCCTCGCCGGCGGTCACGAACACCATGTCCGCCCCGCGCAGCAGCTCCTCGATCTCGTCCTTGGCATCCTCGGCGGCCTTTCGGCCCACCTCCGGGTCCGCGCCGGCCCCCAGCCCGCGGGTGGAGTCGCGGCCCACGTCGAGTTTGACGTCGGCATCGCTCATCAATAACGCCTGGGCGTCGGTGTTGATGGCGATGAACTCAACGCCCTTGAGTCCCTGTTCGATCATGCGGTTGACGGCATTGACGCCGCCGCCGCCGATTCCGACGACCTTGATGACGGCGAGGTAGTTATGCGGGGGGGTCATCGCTGTGGTCTTCCTCCGGTCGTGGGGACTGCTGTGCGCCTGGGTACTTCCGCGACTTCCCTGGTCTAAACCCTCAACCTCAACCAGAGGCTTAGAGTTATGTCAAGTTGTTCGCTTACTGGGAACGTACGACCGGTGCGCGCCGGATTGGGGAGGCGCGCGGGCGTGTCGCTTGAGAATTTCGGCACAGCCCGACGGCGCCGGGCCGGAGTGCCCTACTTGACCGTCGGCAGATCCGGGCTGGACACGTCATAGACCCGGCCCGGCTGGGTCAGCAGCGCGGCGAGTTTCTCGGCCTTCTCGTCGGTGCGGTCGGTGGTCCCCCAGACCACAGTCCGGCCGTCGGCGAGCGTCAGGGTGATCGAGGCGACCGACGGGGCGGCGATACGTCCCACCTGGGCCACCACCTCGGGGCGCAGCGCGGTCATCACCTCCAGTGCGGCCCGGGTCGCCGGGTCGGCCGGACCGGGGTTGTCCACGTCGATGAACGGCAGCCCGGGCGGCGGCGGGGCGGTCGCGAAATCAACGCCGTCCCGGTCGAACAGGTGCGGGCCGTCCGGAAAGTCCTTGACCACGACGGGGATCCGCTCGGTGATCGTGATCCGCAGCGTGGAGGGGTATTCGCGCTGAACACGGGCGCTGGCGACCCGCCGAATGGCGGCCACCCGGTTGGCCACGGCGCCGGTGTCGATCTGCAGCAGCGGCGTCCCCAACCGCACCTGCGCGGCGTCGACGACCTCTTCGCGGGTCACCACACCCGTACCGATGACATCCAGCGACCGTGCCGACATCAGCGGGGTGAAGTACAACACCAGACCCAGCGCCACCGAGGCCACCGACAGCAGGATCAGCCAGACGATCAGGCTCAGACCCTTGACGGTCCGCGCCGACGGCCGGCTGGGTTCCTCGACCGGCTGCCCCTTGGCGCGGCGCTTGGCCTCGCGGCGGGCCTGCTCGATTGCCATCGCCCGTTGCTGGGCGGCCCGCCGTTCGGCGCGTTCGCGACGTGCACGTCGACGCGGCCCCTCCGGGTCGGACTCCTCAGAATCCCCGGGGCCGGACGCCTCCGGGCCGGACTCCTCGGGAGTTGCCCCCTCCGCCTCCTCCCCGGCGGCCCCGGTTTGGGGGGATGGTTCGGCATCGGGTTGCCGCCCGCCGGGGGCTTGATCGGCGTCGGCAGGCGTCCCGGAATCGGCATCACCGGCATCGCCGGGCTCGCCGGGCTCGCCGCCCTCACGATCAGCGCCACCCTCACGATCATCGCGGCGGGGGCCCGCACCGGAGAGCTGGAGTTCGGATGACGGATCCGGAGGCTCCGGAACGTCGGTCACCGCGGCTCCCGGGGCTCGGCGGTCCTCTCGGCGATCGCCGAGAGGATCTCCGGCCCTAGCATCGTCACGTCGCCGGCTCCCATGGTGACGACCACGTCACCCGGCCGGACCGCGGCCGCCACCTGCCCCGCGACCGCGGAGAAATCCGGCAGGTAGCGCACCGGCGCGTTGACGAGATCGGCGATGGTGGCGCCGCTGACACCGGCCAACGGCTGCTCTCGTGCCGCGTAGACGTCGAGCACGAAGACCTCGTCGGCGGTGGCCAGTGCCGCGGCGAACTCGGCGGCGAATTCCTTTGTGCGGGAATACAAATGCGGTTGGAACACCACGATACTGCGGCCCTCGGTCGGCCGGCCTGCGTAATCCTGCCGCGCCACGGTGCGCAGTGCGGTCAGCGCGGCCCTTACCTCCGTCGGATGATGGGCATAGTCATCGAACACCCGCACGCCGCTGACCGTGCCGACCAGTTCGAAGCGCCGGCGCACGCCCTCGAAGCCGGCCAGGGCGTCGAGCACCTCGCCGACCGGGGCGCCGGCCTCGGCCGCGGCCAGCACGGCCCCCAGGGCGTTGAGAGCCATGTGCCGACCGGGCACCGCCAACCGCATCGCCCGCGGCTGGGACTCCCCGGCCAGTTGAATCTCGGCGACCGCGCCGGTTCCCTGTTGCTTCCAGTCCACCAGTGCGGCGGCCAACGCGCCCGGGTTGGACCGTGAAGCCGGGCTCCCGTAGCGCAATACCCGGACCCCCCTGGCCGCACTGCGCTCGGCCAGCGCCGCCGCGCCCGGATCGTCAGCGCAGACCACCAGGGCTCCGCCGGGCGTCAGCCGGTCCACGAACTCGTCGAACACCGCGGTATAGGCCTGTCGGCTGCCGAAGAAGTCCAGGTGATCGGCCTCGATATTGGTGACCACCGCCACGTCGGGGACGTACTCGAGCAGTGAGCCGTCGCTCTCGTCGGCCTCGGCGACGAAGGTGGTCCCGCTTCCGTGGTGGGCGTTGGTGCCGGCCTGGCCTAGGTCTCCGCCGACGGCGAAGGACGGGTCGAATCCGGCGTGCTGCAGGGCGACGATGAGCATCGAGGTGGTGGTGGTCTTGCCGTGGGTGCCGGTCACCATGAGGGTCCGGTGCCCGGCCATCAGCTTGGCCAGCACCGCGGGCCGCAGGATGACAGGGACCTCCCGCCGACGGGCTTCCACCAGTTCGGGGTTGGTCTTCGGGATGGCCGCGTGGGTGGTGATCACCGCTGTCGGGCCGCCAGGCAGAAGATCGAGATTGGCCGCGTCGTGGCCGATGCTGATCTCGGCTCCCCTGGCCCGCAACGCGACGACGCCGCGGGACTCCTTGGCGTCCGAACCCGACACCAGCGCGCCGCGGTCGAGCAGAATGCGTGCGATACCCGACATGCCGGCCCCGCCGATGCCCACCATGTGCACCCGGGCGAGTTCGGGCGGCACCCCCGGCCCGCTCACCGCTGGACCTTCCGGCCGGTGCGGGCGATCTCGAGAACCATCTCGGCGACCCGCCGCGCGGCGTCCCGGTGACCGACCCCGGCCGCCGCGGCGTTCATCGCGGCCAGCCGCGACGGGTCGGTCAGCAACCGCACCACCTCGGTGCCGACATAGGCGGGCGTCAATTCGTCGTCGGCGACCAGCACCCCTCCCCCGGCCTGCACCACCGGCAGGGCGTTGAGCCGCTGTTCGCCGTTGCCGATCGGCAGGGGAACGTAGACGGCGGGCAGGCCGGCCGCCGAAACCTCGGCGACGGTCATCGCACCAGACCGGCAGATCGCCAGGTCGGCTGCCGCGTAGGCGAGGTCCATCCGGTTCATGTAGCCGACCGCGATGTACGGCGGGTCGCCCGGCGCCGGGGTGGGCAGGTCCAAGGTGTTCTTGGGGCCGTGCACGTGCAGCACCGAGATCCCCGCGGCGGCGAGGTCGGCGGCGGCCGCCGACACCGCCCGGTTGATGGAGACGGCTCCCTGCGACCCACCGAAGACGAGCAGCACCCGGGCGTCCTCGGCGAAGCCGAAGTGCGCACGCGCCTGTGCGCGCATCCCGGCGCGGTCCAGGCCGGTGATCGAGGGGCGAAGGGGCATACCGACCACCTCGGCACGGCCCAGACCCGAACCCGGGACCGCCGCGAGAACCCGGCGGGCGAACCGCGCGCCGAGCCGGTTGGCCAGGCCCGCGCGGGCGTTGGCCTCGTGTACCACCACCGGTACCCGGGCGGCTCGCGCCGCGAGATAGGCCGGCACCGCCACGTAGCCGCCGAAACCCACCACCACATCGGCGTCCACGGCGTCCAGGACCGCGCGGGTCTCCCGGACCGATCGCCGCACCCGGCCAGGCAACCGGAGAAGATCGGCGTTGATCTTGCGCGGCAACGGCACCGGTGTGACGAGTTCGAGGGGGTAGCCGCGCTCGGGTACCAACCGCGTCTCCAGGCCGCGTGCGGTGCCGAGTGCGGTGATGCGGATTCCGGGCTGCAGCGCGCTCAGCGCGTCGGCGACCGCCATGGCCGGCTCGACATGCCCCGCGGTGCCGCCGCCGGCCAGCACCACCGACACGGGGCCGCCGCGGGGATCATCCTGTCCGCTCCGGCCGCTGGTACCCGAGTCGCTGCTGCCCACTGGACCCTCGACCCCGGAGACACTCACCCGTACCGCTTACCTTCCGTTGCGCGGGAGCGACGTTGGTGGCCGTTCCCGTGCCGACCGCTGCCCTGCGCCGCGGTGGCACGCCTCTGCTGGGAGGCGCCTCCATGATGCCCTGAGCGCCGCACCGGGGCTTGGGCCGTCCCCGCTTTGGGCTTGGCGGCACGCCCCGCGGCGGACTTGCGGACGGGGGCGGCGGCCGCCGCGGTCCTCGGCTTGGCCGCCTTGACTGGCTTGCCGGATTTGGCCGCCCTGGCAGACTCGGCCGGTTTGGCCGGCCTCTGTGGCCGGCCCGGGCCGGCCTGCGGGTCGCCACCCGGGCGGGTACGCAACCGATCGCGCAATGCCTCCACCCGGCTCGGCAGATAGGGCTCGGGTACCGGCAGGCGCAGCAGACGGTTCATCCGGTCATCCCGGCCGGCCCGCAGCGCGGCCACCGCATCGGGTTCGTTACGGGCCGCATTCGCCATGAGTCCGATCATGAACAGCGTTGTGGCCGTTGATGTCCCGCCCGCCGAGATCAACGGCAGCTGAATCCCGGTCACCGGCAGCAGGCCGATCACGTAGCCCACGTTGATGAACACCTGGCCCACCACCCAGGCCGTCGCGGTCGCGGTCAGCAGGCGCAGGAAGGGGTCAACCGAGCGCTTGGCGATCCGCATGCCGGTATAGGCGAAAAGCCCGAACAGGCACAGCAACCCGAACGCGCCGACGAAGCCCAGTTCCTCGCCGATGATGGCGAAAATGAAGTCGTTGTGGGCGTTGGGGAGGTAATTCCATTTGGCCGTTCCCTGGCCGAGTCCGTCACCGAACACCCCACCGTTGGCCAGCGCGAACTTCGCCTGCCGGGCCTGGTAACCCGCACCCTGGGCGTCGGCGCTGGGGTCCAACCACGAGCGCACCCGGTCGGAGCGGTAGCCCTCCGAAACCGCCAGCACCGCCGCGGCGGACAGCGCGGCGAGCAGGGAACTGACGAAAACCTTCAGCGGCAGGCCGGCGAACCAGAGCAGCGCCAGCAGGATGATGCCCAGCGACACCGTCTGGCCGAGGTCGGGTTGGGCCACGATGAGGGCCAGCGCGATGACCGCGGCGGGGATGAGCGGGATCAGCATCTCGCGCAGGGTGGCCCGTTCCATACGCCGGGTGGCCAGCAGATGGGCTCCCCAGACCGCGAACGCGATCTTGGCCAGTTCGGAGGGCTGCATGGACAGCCCGCCGATGACGAACCAGCCGCGGGTGCCGTTGGCGACGCGGCCGATACCGGGGATGAGGACCAGGACCAGCAGGACGATGGTGGTCGCGAAGGCAGGAAAGGCCATCCGGCGCATGAAGCTCACCGGCAGCCGCAGCGCGAACCAGCAGGCGAACAGGCCCAGACCGGCCCACATCAGCTGGCGGGTGAAGATCGTCCAGGGCGAGCCGTCCGAGTCGTAGGAGTGCACTCCGGAGGCGGACAGCACCATGATGAGCCCTAGAGTCGTCAGCAGTCCCGCGACCGAGACCATCAGGTGGAAAGACGTCATCGGCCTGGCCAGCCAGGCGCCGAACCTTTTCTGCGGGTCCAGCCAGCGTTTCTTGGACGCCGTTACATCCGGCCTGGTGACGTCCGGCCCCGTCGAATCCGGCGCTGCCGGAGCAACCGCCGATTCCGGCTGCTCGGCGGTGGAATCCCCGGCGTCGTCTGCCGCAGCGCCCCGGCGACTGAGCCGGGACCAGAGGGCGGCCACCGGACTACCGTCCCGAGATTCGGGCCCGGACCGCCTCGGCGAAGGCGTCACCCCGGTCGGAATAACTCGCGAACTGGTCGAACGAAGCCCCCGCCGGTGCGAGCAGGACTGTGTCACCGGGGCGCGCTAATCCGGCGGCCGCGGCGACGGCCTCGGCCATCACGCGCCGACCGAGGGCAGGACCGGTGGCTGTGATCACCCGAGTCTCAGTAGTAACACCTGGCTCATTGGTCTCATGCACCACAGCATCCTCCCCCGTCACGACCTCGATGACGGGGACATCGCGAGCGTGTCGCGATAACGCCTCGGCAAAGACCGCGCGGTCGCGCCCGATCAGCACGACGCCCGCCAGGTGGCCGGCCGAACGGGCCACGGCCTGCTCGATCGAAGCGCCCTTGAGCAGTCCGCCGGCCACCCACACCACCCGCGGATGGGCGCGGATCGAAGCCTCGGCCGCATGCGGGTTGGTGGCCTTGGAGTCATCGACATAGCGCACCGAGTCGATGATCCCGACCGGTTCGCAACGGTGCCTGCCCACCCGGAAACCCGTCAGCGCGTCGGCAATCGCCCCGGCGGGAACGTCCACCGCGCGGGCCAGGGCGGCCGCGCCGAGGGCGTCGAGCACCCCGACCGGCCCGGACACCGGGATCGAGGCCACCGGGGCCAGCACGAGGTCCTCGGCGAAGGCGCGGTCAACCAGCGCACCGTCGCGGACGCCGAGTTCGCCCGCGGCCGGCTCGCCGAGCCTGAAACCGACCTTCACCGGCGCCGGGGCCCCGGGCAGCAGGGCGCTGGCGGCCGGATCGTCGAGGCCCACCACCGCCACTCGGCCGGTCAGAGCGCGGGCCTTCGCCGCCGCATAGGCGTCGAATCCTCCATGCCAGTCCAGGTGATCCTCGGCGACATTGAGCACCACGCCGGCGTCCGGGCGCAACGACGGCGCCCAGAACAGCTGGAAGCTGGACACCTCGACGGCCAGCAGTTCGACCGGCCGCGACAGGACGTCGAGCACCGGTTCGCCGATGTTTCCGCACAGCGCCGCCGCTCTGCCGCCGGCGCGCAGCATCTCGTACAACATCGAGGTGGTGGTGGTCTTCCCGTTGGTGCCGGTGACCACCAGCCAGCGTTTCGGTGGACCGTAGTGCCCGGCCGCGTCAAGGCGCCAGGCCAGCTCGACATCACCCCAGATCGGCACCGCGGCGGCCGCCGCGGCAGCCAGCACCGGTGCGGTCGGCGGAAAGCCCGGGCTGGTCACCACAAGGTCCCAGTCCGCGCCGCGGGTGGCGGCGACGTCGGGGGCGACGGCGTGCACGCCGGGGAGGGCACGCGCTGCGGCGAGGTCGTCGTCGCAGACCCACAGATCAAGGTCCCAGGAAGCCAGGGCCGCCACCACCGAACGGCCGGTGACCCGGGCGCCGGTCACCAGGACGCGCGCGCCCGGCCGCAACGGCGCAGTCGGCTCAGCCCCCGATGGCCCCGGATCAGTCACCGATGGCACTGAGCCACTCGCCGTAGAACAACGACACCCCCAGCCCGCAGGCGATGGCGGTGAGCAGCCAGAACCGGATGATCACCGTGGTCTCGGCCCAACCGGCCAGTTCGAAGTGATGATGGAAGGGGGCCATCCGGAATACCCGTCGACCGGTCGACCGGAAGGCGATGATCTGGATGACAACACTGGTGACCTCGGCGACGAACAGCGCGCCGAGGACGACGGCGAGCACCTCGGTGCGGCTGGTCACCGACAGCCCGGCGATGATGCCGCCCAGCGCCAGCGAGCCGGTGTCACCCATGAAGATCTTCGCCGGGGCGGCGTTCCACCACAGGAACCCGACACAGGCTCCGGCGGTGGCCGCGGCGATCAACGCCAGGTCCAGCGGGTCCCGGACGTTGTAACAACCAATTCCCGGTGAGGTCGCGCAGGCGTTGCGGTACTGCCAGAACGTGATCACCACGTAGGCCGCACTGACCATGGCCATACTGCCCGCCGCCAGGCCGTCCAGGCCGTCGGTGAGGTTCACCGCATTGGACCAGGCGCTGACCAGCACCAGCACGAACAGAACGAACAACACCGGGGGCAGGGCCACCGTGGAGATCTCGCGCACATAGGACAGCTGGTTGCTGCCCGGGGTGAGGCCCTCGGGGTTGGCGAACTGCAGCACCAGGATCCCGAACAGCAATGCGGCGCCGATCTGGCCGACGGTCTTGGCCGTTTTGTTCAGACCGAGATTGCGGGAGCGCCGGATCTTGATCAGGTCATCGAGGAACCCCACTCCGCCGAGCGCGGTGGCCAGCCCCAGGACCAGCAGGCCGGAGGCCGAGGGCCCGACGCCGTCCAGGGCCAGGCCCACCAGGTGGGTGCCCAGGTAGCCGGCCCAGATCCCGGCCAGGATCGCCACCCCGCCCATCGACGGGGTGCCGCGTTTGGTCTGGTGACTGGGCGGGCCGTCCTCGCGGATCTCCTGGCCGAATCCCTGCCGGGTGAACATGCGAATGAGCGTCGGGGTCAGCAGGATCGAGACCGCCAGCGAGATGGCGACGGCGATGATGATCTGTCTCATCCGGTCACCAGTGCCTCGGCCATCGCGCCCAGACCGGCGGCGTTGGATGCCTTGACCAGCACGACGTCACCAGGCGAGAGCTCGGCGCGCAGCAGTTCCAGCGCGGCGTCGGCATCGGGCACCATGGTCGACTCCGAACCCCAGGATCCCTCCATCACCGCCCCGTGGTGCATGGCGCTCATGGGCCTCCCGGTTCCGACGACGACGAGCCGACTGATATCTAAGCGCACCGCCAGCCTGCCGACGCGGTCGTGTTCTGTTATCGAGTCCTCCCCAAGCTCACCCATCTCCCCGAGCACCGCCCAACTCCGGTGCCCGCCGTTGCGGGCCATCACCGCCAGCGCCTGAAGTCCGGCCCGCATCGAATCGGGGTTGGCGTTGTAAGCGTCGTTGATCACGGTCACGCCGTCCGGCCGGGTCACCACCTCCATCCGGTGCCGGGACGCCGGGGCGGCGCCGGCCAGCGCGGCCGCGACCTGCTGCAGGCTCGCGCCGCACTCCAGCCCCACCGCGGCAGCGGTCAGCGCATTGCCGACCTGGTGCTCGCCGTGCACGGCCAGTTGCACATGCACCGAACCGGCCGGGGCGCGCAGGGTGAAGCCGGGCCGGGCCAGCTCATCGAGTACGACGTCGTCGGCCCGGATCTGGGCGGTCGGGGCGCGGCCGACCGTGACGACGCGTGCGGAGGTACGAGACGCCATCGCCGCGACCGCTGCATCGTCGGCGTTGAGAATCGCCACCCCGGACGGGCTGAGCGCTTCGACCAGTTCCCCTTTCGTCGCGGCGATGGCCTCCCGCGAACCGAACTCGCCCAGATGCGCGGTGCCGACGTTGAGCACGGCGGCGATCGACGGCCGCGCGATCGCGGCCAGTGCCGCGATATTGCCCCGGTGGCGCGCCGACATCTCCAGAACCAGGAAGTCGGTGTCCTCGCCGGCTCGCAACACCGTCCAGGGGTGGCCGAGTTCGTTGTTGAACGAGCCCGGCGGTGCGATCACCTCGCCCAGCGGCCGGAGCACGGCGGCGATGAGGTCCTTGGTCGAGGTCTTGCCCGAGGACCCGGTGATTCCGACGATCCGCAAACCGCGTTGTGTGAGGTCTTCCGCCACCGCCCCGGCGAGTTTGCCCAACGCCGCCAGAACCGCCGCTCCGGATCCATCGGCGTCGTGCTCGAGCAACCCGGCCCGCGCGTCGGCCGGCGGCGCCGGCGGGACGACGATCGCCGGAACCCCGACCGGACGCGCGGCCAGCACCGCAGCCGCCCCGGACGCCACCGCGGCGGGGGCGAAATCGTGCCCGTCGGAGCGCGCACCGGGCAACGCCAGGAACAGTCCCCCGTGGGTGACCGCCCGGGAGTCGAACTCCACCGTCCCGGTGACATGGGTCGTCTCGGCCTCGGCCGGGCTGATGTCACAAAGTCGGCCACCGACGATCTCGGCGATACGGGCCACGGTCAAGTCGATCACGATGCCGTCCTCTCCAGCGCGCGGGCCAGTTCGTCGCGGTCGTCGAACGGCCGGGTCTGCCCACCACCGGTCTGGCCGGTCTCATGGCCCTTGCCGGCCACCACCACGACATCGCCGCGCCGGGCCCAGCCGACGGCGTGGTCGATGGCGGCGGCCCGGTCGCCGATCTCCACGATCTCGGCGGCATTGTCGGCCCGGGCTGCTCCGGCGAGGATCGCCGCACGGATCACCGCCGGATCCTCGTCACGCGGGTTGTCGTCGGTCACAACCACCAGATCGGCCAGTTCAGCGGCCACCTCACCCATGGTTGCCCGTTTGCCCGGATCCCGGTTGCCGCCGGCGCCGAAAACCACCGCCAGCCGCCCATCGGGCCGCCGCAGGGTCTCCAGCACCGCGCGCAGCGCGCCGGGTTTGTGCGCGTAGTCGACGACTGCCAGGAAGTCCTGGCCCCGGTCGATCAGTTCGAGCCGGCCGGGGACCGTGGCATCGCGCAGCCCCGGTGATGCCTGCTCCGGGGAGACCCCGATGCTGTCCAGCATGGCCAGCGCTAGCAGCGCATTGGCGATGTTGTAGCGGCCCGGCAACCGGATCCGCAACCGGTGGTGCACCCCGGCGGGGTCCACGGCGGTGAACTCCTGCAGCCCGCTGTCGAGTACGACGATGTCCTGCACGCCCCAATCCGCGGGGTGCCCCTGGGCGCTGACCGTCACCAGATCGCGGGCGCGACGGGCCATCAGCCGACCGGCGTCATCGTCGACGCAGACCACCGCGACCCGCGCGTGCGACGGCGAGGCGGGATCGATCAACCTCGCCTTGGCTTCGAAATAGGCCTCCATGGTGGGGTGAAAATCGAGGTGGTCGCGGGACAGATTGGTGAACCCGCCCACCGCGAACCGGATGCCGTCGACCCGCCCCAGCTCCAGGGCATGGCTGGAGACCTCCATCACCGCGGTGTCCACCGACCGTTCGGCCATCACCGCCAGCAGCGCCTGAAGCGCCGGCGCCTCCGGTGTGGTCAGGGCACTGGGAACATCCGATCCGGCGATCCGGACACCCACCGTGCCGATCATCCCGGGAATCCGGCCGGCCGCCCGCAGACCGGACTCGATCAGGTGAGCGGTGGTCGTCTTGCCGGACGTGCCGGTGACCCCCAGGACAACTACCCGGTCCGAAGGGTGACCGTAGACGTCGGCGGCCAGTGCCCCGAGGACCGATCGCGGGTCGGGGTGGACCAGCAGCGGGATCGGGGCCGGGTCGCCGAGTAACCGGTGGATGATCGCGGCACCGTCGGTGTCGGTGAGCACGGCGACCGCGCCGCCGTGGATGGCGGACCCGGTGAACTGCGCCCCATGCGCCGAGGAACCCGGCAGCGCGGCGAAAATGTCACCGGGCGCG
>JAGQTO010000115.1 GCA_020439025.1 Mycobacterium sp.
GGCCGCCTCGGGCAGCATCGACTGCCGTGCGGTCATCCCGGCCGGATCGAAGAAGGCCCCGAGGGCGGCCAGTCCGGCCAGCACGACGGTATTGAGCGCGTCGGCACCGGCGGTCAGCACGATGATCGGGATGGCCGCGACCGACAGCCCCGACAGGGCGTCGGCGAGCATGGCGACTCGTCGCCGGCCCAGAAAGTCGACCGCGGTCCCGGCGATGAGGGTCGCGGCCAGCAACGGCAGGGTCGCGGCCCCGGCGACGATCGAGGCGTCCACCGCGTTGCCGGTGCGCTTGAGCACCAGCCAGGGCAGTGCCACCAGCGAGATGCCATTGCCCATAGCGGCAAGGAACGCCGAGCACAGGATGAGCAGCGCCGGTCCGCGGGACGTCCTCACCGGAGGCAGCTTAGATTCGGACGGTGCCCGCACACCCGCATCCGCGCACCGGAGCGCTGTTCGACTCGCCCGTGCCGCCCGGGACGGGCTGGCCGGGGGATCCCGCCACCGCCGCCACCCCGGTCGCCGGAGACCCCGCGCAGGTGGCCCGACTGGCCGCGGCAGTCGCCGACGTCGGCGCACTGGACGCTGAGGTCAGCGTCTGCCGGGCCTGCCCGCGACTGGTCGACTGGCGGGAGGAGGTCGCGGTGGTCAAACGGCGGGCCTTCGCCGACGAGCCGTACTGGGGCCGTCCGGCGCCGGGCTGGGGGTCTGCGAAGCCGCGGATCCTGGTGCTGGGCCTGGCCCCGGCGGCCCACGGCGCCAACCGGACCGGACGGGTGTTCACCGGCGACCGCTCCGGTGACCAGTTGTTCGCCGCACTGCACCGGGCCGGGCTGGTGAACTCGCCGGTCAGCGTGGACTCCGCCGACGGTCTGCGGGCCGAGGGGGTCCGGGTGGTGGCCGCGGTGCGCTGTGCGCCGCCCGGCAATGCCCCGACCCCCGACGAGCGTTCGGCCTGCACGCCCTGGCTGGAGGCGGAGTGGCGGCTGGTGGCTCCGCACGTCCGGGTGATCGTGGCACTCGGCGGGTTCGCGTGGCAGGTCGCACTGCGGTCGCTCGCCGGTGAATTCACCGGCGTCAGGCCGAGGTTCGGCCACGGCGCGGTCATGGAGCTCGATTCCGGTCTGCAACTGCTGGGCTGCTATCACCCCAGCCAGCAGAACATGTTCACCGGCCGGCTCACCCCGGCCATGCTGGACCGGGTGTTCGCTGATGCGGTGCTCAGGGCATCAGCCGGATGACCGGGATGGGCCGCGTGGTGCGGGCCTGGTACGCGTCATAGCGGTTCGCGTTGTTGGCGTTGACGATGCGCCACAGCCGCTGGTAGTCGGGATCGTCGGGCAGCACGGTGGCCGCAGTGACCGCGAACCTGCGCGGGCCGACGTTGATCTCCGCTCGCGGCTGGGCCTTGAGATTGTGATACCAGCCCGGCGCTCGCCGGTCGCCGCCGTTGGACGCCACCACCAGATACGCCGCCCCGTCCCGCGCGTAGGACAGCGAGTTGGTTCGGGGCAGGCCGGTCTTGGCGCCCACGGTGTGCAGAAGCAGGCTGTTGGGCGCTCCGGGAATCCGGTGTCCGATCCAGCCCCGGGTGCCCTGGTAGGTCGCGTCATGCACCCGCACGAACAACCCGACCGCACGGTCGGCCAGTGCGCTCACGGCAGCACCGCCATCGCCTCGCGCAGGATCGCACCGGTGCCCTCCCGGTCGGGATCCCGGCGCAGCAGCAATCCCTTGGCGAAGGACACCTTGTCCCCGTCGCGGCGCGGGACCACGTGCAGGTGGATGTGGAACACCGACTGGAAGGCCGACTTGCCGTCGTTGATCGCCACGTTGTTCCCGGTTGCCGCCAAGCCGGAGGCACGGGTCGCGCGGGCGACGCGCTGTCCCACGGCGGCCATCCCGGCCAGGGTTTCCGGCGGGGTGTCGGTGAGGTCGACGCTGTGGAGTTTGGGGATCACCAGGGTGTGTCCCCGAGTGAAGGGCCGGATGTCCAGGAAGGCCAGGAAGTCGTCGTCCTCGTAGATCCGCACGGCCGGGGCCGTCCCGGCCACGATCTCGCAGAACACACAAGCCATGCTCACCACCGTAACGCCTTGGACGGGCGCCCAGCGGCTACTGTGCGGTGGGTGGACGCCACTGACATCGCCTTCGCCGGCGCCGCTGAGCAGGCCCGCATGCTGGCCGCCGGCACCATCTCCGCCCCGGCCCTGCTGGAGTTGTACCTCGAGCGGATATCCCGGGTGGACCGCGAGCTGCGTTCCTATCGGGTGGTGATGGCCGCCAGCGCCCGCCGCGAGGCCGCCACCGCCCAGGAACGCCTGGACGCCGGAGAGCGGTTGCCCCTGCTCGGCGTTCCGGTCGCGATCAAGGATGACGTCGACGTCGCCGGCGAGTTCACCTGCTTCGGGAGCAGCGCCTACGACCAGGCCGCCACCGCCGACGGCGAGGTGGTCCGCCGGCTCCGCGAGGCCGGGGCGGTGATCCTGGGCAAGACCGCCGTGCCGGAGATGATGCTCTGGCCGTTCACCGAGACGCTGGCATTCGGCTCGACCCACAACCCCTGGGATCTGGCGTACACACCCGGCGGCAGCAGCGGCGGCAGCGGGGCCGCGGTGGCGGCTGGGCTGGCGCCGCTCGCGCTCGGCTCCGACGGCGCGGGCTCCATCCGCATCCCGGCCAGCTGGTGCGGGCTCTACGGTCTCAAACCGCAGCGTGACCGGGTGCCGATCGGCCCGCACGAGGATCCCTGGTGCGGGCTGAGCGTCAACGGGCCGCTATGCCGCACGGTGGAGGACGCCGCGCTGTTCCTGGACGTCACCAACACGGGAAAGGCGCCGCGGGGAGGATTCGTCAAGGCGGCCGAGCGTAAACCCGGCCGACTGAGAATCGCCATGAGCACCAAGCTTCCTCCCACGATGGTCGCCCGTGTCGGACGCAGCCAGCAACGGGCGCTCGACGGGGTCGAGGCGTTGCTGCGCGACCTCGGCCACGAGGTGCTCTGGCGTGATCCGGACTACCCCGCCTGGGCGATGTACGGGCATGTTCTGCCCCGGATGTGGCGTGGGATGTATGAGGACGTCCAGAAGCTGCCGCACCCCGAGCGTCTCGAACCCCGCACCCGCGGCATCGCCCGGATCGGCAGCCTGATCTCGCCGGACCGGATCGCCCGGGTGCGCGCCGCCGAGCCGGCGCTGGCCGCGCGGGTGCAGTCCATCTTCGATGACTTCGACGTGCTCATCACCCCCGCGACGGCGACCGGGCCGTCGCGCATCGGGCAGTACCAGCGCCTCGGGGGAGTGGCGACCCTGGCCCGGGTCTCCTCGCGGGTGCCGTTCAACGCGATCTTCAACGCAACCGGCCAGCCCGCCGCCGCGGTGCCGTGGACGCTGGACGGCGAGAGCCTTCCGGTCGCGGTGCAGCTCGTCGGCCGGCCCTTCGACGAGGCGACGTTGCTGGCGCTGAGCAGCCAGATCGAAGCGGCCCGCCCGTGGGCGGACCGGCGACCGCCGGTGTCATGAGCCCGTCTTTCGACCTCGAGGCCTCGGGCCTGCTCGACGGTCTTTCCGGTTCCGCCCGCGCCGAACGGGCCGAGCTGATTCCCTGGCTGCTGGAGCAGGGCATCTCGATCGAGGACGTCCGCGAGTCGTTCGCCCCGATGCTGCTTCCGGCGCGGCGGGCGCTCGGCGATGACGGGTCGCGGATGACTGCCCGCCAGATCGGCGACGCCGTCGGCCTGGACGTGGAGCTGCTGACCCGATTCCAGCAGGCCGGGGGCATGCCGCGGGTGGAGGATCCCGATGCCCCGACCTTCGCACGATCGGACGGCGACGCCGCGATACACATCAAGGAATTCCTCGATCTCGGGATCGACCCCGAACGCATGCTCACCGTGGTGCGGGTGCTGGCCGAGGGACTCTCCCATGCGGCCGAGGCGATGCGATCGGCCGCGCTGGGTGCGGTTCTGCACCCCGGTGTCACCGAACTGGAGATTGCCAAGAGCTCGCAGGCGCTGGCCCGCATGGCGACCCCGCTGCTCGGGCCGATGATCGAGGACATGCTGCTGCTGCAGTTGCGTCGGGCGGTGGAGAACGAGGCGGTCAGCGCCAGCGAACGCGCCCAGGGGGTGCCGCTGCCCGGCACCCATGACGTCGCCGCCGGGTTCGCCGACCTCGTCGGCTTCACCCGGCTCGGTGAGGAACTTCCGCCCGAGGACCTCGAAAAGCTGGCCAACCGGCTGGCCGAGCGGGCCCGTGAGGTGGTGACCCCGCCGGTGCGCTTCATCAAGACCATCGGTGACGCGGTGATGTTCGTATCGTCCGATACCGCGGCGTTGCTGGAAGTGATGCTGCGGCTGGTCGACGCGGCCGAGGGGGACGAGTTGTTACCCCGGCTGCGTGCCGGGGTGGCCTACGGATCGGCGGTCACCCGGGCCGGGGACTGGTTCGGCAGCCCGGTCAACACCGCCAGCCGGGTGACGTCGGTGGCGCGTCCGGGGGCGGTTCTTGTCACCGAATCCGCCCGGGACAGCGCCGGTGAGGACGAACGGTTTTCCTGGTCCGCCGCCGGCGCCAGACACCTGCGGGGTATCCGCGACGACGTCAGGCTGTTCCGGGTCCGTCGGGCCGGGGAAACGCATCCGGCTTGACGGCTCAGTGCTTGCTGACGGCTCAGTGCTTGCGCAGGACGGCCATACCGCCGGCGACCAGAGCCGCGACCAGCAGCACCATCGCCCACCCGGGTCCGACGAGCCACCACACCAACCCGGCCGCGATCAGGACCGGGGAGACCGCGAACAGCAC
The DNA here is from genome assembly GCA_020439025.1 of Mycobacterium sp. Taxonomy (GTDB): domain Bacteria; phylum Actinomycetota; class Actinomycetes; order Mycobacteriales; family Mycobacteriaceae; genus Mycobacterium. Next base: position 4,800 of record JAGQTO010000115.1, read on the forward strand.
CATCGCAGGATGCTGGCGGACGACGTCCCGGGCGGCACGCGCACGGTCGGGATCAAGCTCTTTTCCTGCCATCGACCCATTATCCCGTCATCGGACCCGCTGCCGGGCCGGTTCGGCGTGCTAGCGCCCGCCGATGCATCAGCAGGCTGATCAGCACGCCGGTCAGGGCCCCGAGCAGATCGGCGATCCAGTCGTAGAGATCCCCGCCGGTGCGCCCCGGGGTGAAGGTCTGGACGGACTCGTCGAGCACGCCGAACGCCGCGACGAGCAGGACAGCCGGGACGAACCACCCGGTAACGGTGGCCGTACGGCGGCCGGCCCGGATGGCGGTGGCGGCCAGCCACCCGCCGACCGCGTAGGCGATGAGGTGCTCGGCCTTGTCGGAGAACAGGAACGCCGCCTGGGGCAGTTCTGTCGGCGTCAGCGACGACAGCCACAGGATGCCGGCGGCCCAGCACAACCAAGCGACCCACAGAAACATGGCGAGTCGGCGTCGGGGCACCGCACCACCAAACACGGCGGTGCGACGGATGTCCACTTTCGGTGCCGCTCTCCGGGGGTTGAGTGCTGGTGCCGGTGCGTCAAACCTGGGTCATGGCCCAGTACGCCCCCCGGCGGGCCAGCAGTTCGGTGTGGCTGCCCTGCTCGACGATCCTGCCGCCGTCCATCACGACGATAAGGTCGGCGTCCCGGATGGTGGACAGCCGGTGGGCGATGGTGAAACTCGTTCGCCCTCTGCGCAATTCGATCATCGCCTGCTGCACCAGCAGTTCGGTGCGGGTGTCCACCGAGGACGTCGCCTCGTCGAGGATCAGCAACTGCGGTCGTGCCAGGAACGCCCGGGCGATGGTGATGAGCTGCTTCTCCCCGGCGCTGATATTGGCGCCCTCGTCGCTGATCCGGGTCTGGTAGCCGTTGGGTAGGGAGCGGATGAACGGGTCGGCGTGGGCCGCGCGGGCGGCGGCGACCACGTCGTCCTCGGTCGCGTCGGGCCGACCGTAGGCGATGTTCTCGGCGATGGTTCCGCCGAACAGCCAGGTGTCCTGCAGCACCATGCCGATCCGGGAGCGCAGCGAGTGCCGGGTCACCGACCGGATGTCGACGCCGTCGAGCAGGATCCGTCCGGCGTCGACGTCATAGAACCGCATCAGCAGGTTCACCAGGGTGGTCTTGCCGGCACCGGTGGGACCGACGATCGCCACCGTGCTCCCGGCCGGAACGGTCAGCGACAGGTCTTCGATCACCGGTTTGCCGGGCCGGTAGCCGAACCGGACGTGCTGGAAGTCCACCCGGCCGTCACCTGGCGGCAACCGCTTGGCCGATTCAGGCGGTTCTTCGGGCTCGTCGAGGAACTCGAAGACCCGCTCCGCGCTGGCCATGCCGGACTGCATCGTGTTGTACATCCCGGCGACCTGGCCCAACGGCTGGTTGAACTGCCGGACGTACTGGATGAACGCCTGCACTCCGCCCAGAGTCATCTGGCCGGCGGCCACCTGAAAGCCACCGATCACCGCGACGGCCACGTACCCCAGATTTCCGATCACCATGGTGACCGGGGAAACCAGCCCGGAGAGGAACTGGGCCCCGAAGCCGGAACGGTAGACGTCGCCGTTGAGTTCGGCGAACTTCTCCTGGGCAGAAGCGCGGTGGCCGAAGGTCCTGACCACGGTGAAACCGCTGTAGGTCTCCTCGATGTGGGCGTTGAGCCGGCCCGTGTTGGCCCATTGGGCGACGAACATCGCCCGCGAGCGGCGGGTGATGGCGCGGACCGCCAGCAGCGACAGCGGAACGGTGACGAGGGTGATCAGTGCCAGCAACGGGGAGACGACGACCATCATCACCAGCACCGCCACGATGGTGAGCACCGCGGTGAGCAACTGGCTGATCGTCATCGACAGCGAGGTCGCGATGTTGTCGACGTCGTTGGTCACCCGGCTCAGTAGTTCGCCGCGCAGCCGGGAGTCGAAGTAGCTCAGCGGGAGCCGGTGGATCTTGGCCTCCACCTCGGTACGAAGTCTGGCGACGGTGCGCGCGACGATCACGTTGAGCAGCCGAGCCTGCCCCCAGATCAGCAGTGCGGCAAGCAAATACAAGGCCAGGGCGAGCAGCAGCGGGTGGCCCACCGCGGTGAAGTCCACCCCGCGTCCCGGAATGACGTTCATTCCCGACAGCAGATCGGCGAACTTCTGATCACCCCGGGCCCGCGCGTCGTCGATCGCCTGTGCCTTGGTGATCCCGGCCGGAAGTTGTCGGCCGATGACGCCGTTGAACAGCAGGTCGGTGGCGTGGCCGAGAACCCGTGGCCCGATCACCGACAGCCCGATGCCGGTGACCGACATCGCCAGTACCGCCGCCAGCGACCAACGGTGCGGGCGCAGCGTGGCCGACAGGCGCCGTGCCGTGCCGGTGAAGTCCCGGGATCGGGCGGCGGACGGATCGGGCGCCGGCGGGCGCGGGCCGGGCCGCAGGGACGGTCGGGTCACGGCGCGGCCCCGGCCAGGGATTGCGAGCCGACGAACTCCGCGTAGGCGGGGCAGTCCCGCACCAGGTCCGCGTGGGTTCCGGCCCCGACGACCCGGCCGCCGTCGAGGACGATCACCTGGTCGGCTGCGGCTGCCGTCGAAACCCTCTGGGTCACAATCAGAACGGTGGATTCCGTCGATATTTCGCGCAGCGCGGCCCGCACCCGGGCGTCGGTGTGTACGTCGAGGGCGGACAGGGCGTCGTCGAACAGATAGATCGCCGGCCGACGGATCACCGCCCGCGCGATAGCCAACCGCTGACGCTGGCCACCGGAGACGTTGGCCCCGCCCTGGGCGACCCGCATGTTCAGCCCGTCGGCATCGGCGCGGACGAAGTCCTCGGCCGCGGCCACCCGAAGGGCCGTCCACATCTGTTCCTCGGAGGCGTCGCGCCTGCCGAATCGGAGGTTGTCGGCCACGCTGCCGGAGAAAAGGTATCCGCGCTGGGGCACCAGTCCCAGCGCCGCCCACAACTCTTCGGTGTCGTAGTCGCGGACGTCGACGCCGTCCACCCGGATCGATCCGGCGGTCACGTCGTAGAGCCGGCAGATCAACGCCACCAGCGTCGATTTCCCGGAACCGGTGCCGCCGACGATCGCGGTGGTCGTCCCCGGGGATGCGGTGAAGCTGATGTCTTCCAGCACCGGACGCTGGGCGCCCGGAAAGCGGAACGAGACGCCGGCCAGGCTCAATTGCCCGCAGATGCCCCCGGTGGGGCGTCGTGGCTCGGCTGGACTGCTGATCACTGTCCGGGTGTCGAGCACCTCGGTTATCCGCTCGGCGCACACCGCCGCTCGCGGCACCATGACCAGGATCAGGGTGGCCATCAGGACGGCCATCAGGATCTGCATGAAGTAGGACAGGAAGGCGATCAGCGATCCCACCTGCATGTGGCCGGCGTCGATGCGAATCCCGCCGAACCAGATCAACGCGACGCTGGAGATGTTGATGGTCAGCGTGGTCACCGGCAGCATCAGCGCCTGCCAGCGCCCGGCGGTCAGGGTGGCCTCGGCCACCGCATGGTTGGCGGCCTCGAAACGCCGCTCCTCCAGCGGCTCGCGCGCGAAAGCCCGCACCACCCGGATTCCGGACAACTGCTCGCGCAGGACCCTGTTGATGCCGTCGATCAGGCGTTGCATGCTGCGGAAGACCGGCAGCATGCGCGACACGATCAGGTAGTTGGCGATGCCGAGGACCGGAACGCTGACCGCCAGCAGCCACGACAGGGCCGCGTCCTGGCGGATCGCCATCGCTATGCCGCCGACACACATGATCGGTGCGGTCACCAGGACGGTGGCGGTCATCTGCACCAGAACCTGGATCTGCTGGACATCGTTGGTGGTGCGGGTGAGCAATGACGGTGCGGAGAAGCGGGCCGTCTCGGTCTCGGAGAAACCGATCACCCGCCTGAACAGCGCGGATCGCAGATCTCGGCCGAATCCCATCCCGGTCCGGGAGGCGAAGTAGACCGCCCCGACCGAACAGGCGCCCTGCAGGCCGGTAACGGCCAGCATCACCAATCCCAGCCGGGCGATCAGTGCGGTGTTTCCGGTGGCCACCCCGTCGTCGATGATGGACGCGTTGACCGTCGGGAGGTACAGGGAGGCCATGGTGCTGACGGTCTGTAGCGCCACTACCGCCGCGACCAGTCGCCGGTACGGCCGGACGTACTGCCGAAGCAGCGCCAGGAGCATTGCGTTACTGTCCCATACCGGCCCCGGTCGGCAAACCCGCTGTTCAGCGGGTGTGTCGGCGGTCGGGGGTGGGGCTGCCGCTACAGTGCATGCTGTGAGAAACAGCAGGTGCGCATGATGGCAGCGCGAAAACTCGCGGCCTGCGTGACCGCCGTAGCGGCTCTCGGTGTGCTCGGAGCCTGCTCAAGCGCCGGTCCCGACCAGACCCAGTCGCAGTCCCAGGAACAGAACGCCCCCGTCAGCAAGGACGGCAAGCACGGGCCGATGTTCCCCGAGTGCGGCGGACTCAGCGACCAGACTGTGGCCGAGGAGACCCGTGTGACCGGTCTGGTCAAAACCGCGGTCAACTCGGTGGGCTGCCAATGGTTGGCGGGTGGCGGAATCCTGGGTCCGCACTTCTCCTTCAGCTGGTTCCGCGGCAGCCCGATCGGCCGCGAACGCAAGACCGAGGAACTCTCCCGGACCAGCGTCGAGGACATCACTATCGAGGGCCACAGTGGGTTCATCGCGGTGGGCGAGGACCCCATGCTGGGAGAAAATCTGTGCGAGATCGGCATCCAGTTCAACGACGACTTCATCGAATGGTCGGTCAGCTTTGCCCAGAAGCCTTTCCCGCCGGCCTGCGACGTGGCCAAGGAACTGACCCGGCAGTCGATTGTGAACGCCAAATGAGCCGGCCCGGCCTGCGTCGTTTGGCCACCGGGGCACTGGCCGCGGCGGGTGCGATCGCCGTTCTCACCGGGTGCGCGCAGACCGTCGGCGGCACTGCGATGAAGGCCGGAACCGGCAGTACCACGCGCAATGACAACTCCTCTCGGCAGTACCCCAACCTGCTCAAGGAGTGCGATGTGCTCACCTCCGACGTGCTGGCCAAGACCGTGGGCGCCGACCCGTTGGACATCCAGAGCACCTTCGTCGGGGCGATCTGCCGCTGGCAGGCGGCCAACCCGGCCGGTCTGATCGACATCACCCGGTTCTGGTTCGAGCAGGGCAGCCTGGACAACGAACGCAAGGTCGCCGAGTTCCTCAAGTACGAGGTGGAGAACCGCACCATCGCCGGGGTGACCTCGATCGTCATGCGCACCAGTGATCCCAACGGCGGCTGCGGTGTGGCCAGCGATGCGGCCGGCGTGGTCGGCTGGTGGATCAACCCGCAGGCGCCGGGCATCGACGCGTGCGGGCAGGCGATCAAGTTGATGGAACTGACGCTGGCCACCAACTCCTGAGACGTCTCGCCGGCGAAGCCGCGGGATACGCTCGCGCGCTCGAATCCGTCCTCATGTCGGCATGAGTGGGGATACTGTCGCAAAGCATGGATGACCCATCTAGCGCAATGGGTTTCAACGGTACCGCGACGGTCTTGACCCTGAGTTTGGGTAGCGCCATCGCGGTGAGCGAGCCGGCAGTCGTATCGTCCAATATCCCGGTGATCCGGGAAGGACTCAATCTCTCACTCGACCTGACAGGCCTGGTCTCCGTCGGCTCGTCCCTGGCGTTGGCCGCCACCATCCTGGGGGCCGGTGCGCTGGGGGAGAAACTCGGCATGAGGAAGATGTTCCTCGCCGGCGCCGGTGGTGCGGTGGTATTCGGGTTTCTTTCCGCTGCGGCCACCAATGGTTGGAGCCTCGTAGCCGCCAGGGTCGGTGCCGGCGTCTCCTTCGCGTTCCTTCTCTGTTTGTCGCTATCCATTATCCGAGAGTCCTTCCCGGCAGATCGGGTAGCCCGTGCGATAGCGCTATTCGTCGGCGCCGGTACGGCTTTCGCCATAGTTCCGCCGATCGTGGGCAGCGAGTTGATGAATCGTTTCGGCTGGCGGGCGGGGCTTCTCGTCGCACCGGTTCTGGCGGCGGCGCTCATCGCTCTGGTGTTCAGGTACGTGCCGGAGACGCCTTGCTATGATCGGCCGCTCGACGTGCCTGCAATGCTGCTCTCAGCGGTGGGGCTGATCGGTCTGCTGTACGGAATTTCGAGCCTTCGCGGGGGAGTCCATGCCGGCGGGCTGGTGTCGATGGCGGTCGGCGTGGTTGCGGTGGCGGCTTTCTGGTGGTGGGAGAAGCGCACTGACACTCCCGCGCTGGATCCGGTCATCTTCCGTTCCCGAGGGCTTGTGGCCGCGACGGTCGCCGGAGCGGCGTACGCGTTCGTTTCGGGCGGTTCGGCGGTCATCCTCGCCAATTACATGATCATTGTTCGCGGCTCGGCTTCTACCTTGCTGCATGTGTTGTACATCCCGGCTACGTTGCTGGCCGCGGTGACGGCCATTGCTGCCGGCCGAGTTGCGGCCCGATTGGGCGAAAGCACCGTGTTGATTGGCGGGTTGGTGCTGTTGACAGCCGCGGTGGCATTCCGGCTGGTGTTCACCACGAATACTCCGATGCTCGTGCTCGCGGTCGTGATGGCGATCGGCGCCATGTGCGGATCTGTAGTTCAGACCGCGCTCACCACGGTGTTCATGCTTGATTCATCGCAGAGCTTGGCAGGAGTGGTCTCAGCGTTGAGATCGAACGTTCAGGCAACCGCCTACGCTTTCGGAGGGGCAATATTTCCGCTATTGGGCATTGCCCTTTTCCAGTACGTGGGTGGGCAAGAGCTTTCGGCGCAGGGTGTCACGGCTGAGCAGGCGCGCGACACGTTGCGAATGGCCCACTTGCACGGGGCGAGTCGCGGCATCGTCAACGCGACGGACCTTGACCCGCAGGGCGCCGAGCGTGTGATGTCGGTTGCCGAATCAATCTGGATGGAAGTCGGCACGATTCTGAGTCTTCTGATGTCCATCGTTGTGTTGGCCGCTGCCGTCTTCGTGTTCGCGACACTTCGTCCCGGCTTCACAGTTGGAAGACGACGTTCCGGCACGGACGAGTCTGCGAGATGACGGAGGGCATTCCGGCGCCGGCCGCGTGTCGGATCTGCTGCTGGTGTCGCGGGGTAATCATGCCCGGGTGGGCCAGGGCGGGCCCCCCGCCGAACACCGGCGTACTGGTCAGAGCTTGGAGTTTGGCACTACTGCGTTGCGGCGCCGGCGTGCTCGCTGCCCGCCGCTTCTCTTTGGTCGCCCGGGGGAGGGCATATGGGTTTTTGTCCACCTTGTAGCGACTACGGGCACCCTTAGTCGCTGCAAGGTAGGCACAAACGATGTTCAGTCACCAGCCCGCGTCCCCAGCCCGCGTCCTCAGCGCGGCACGTGGAACGCGGTCAACTCCGCGCCCCCGAGTTCCAGCTCGGACCACCCGCCCGGCACCCGCAACACCGCGATACCCGATGTCGGGTACTTCATCGCGATCCGATCCACCGCGTCGGCGTCGCTGCCCGACCAGCCGGCCAGTCCCAACGCCACCTGGCTGATGGTCGGCTCGTGGCCGACGACAAGCAGGGTGGCGACCTCGTCGCCGACCCGGTTGATCTCGGCGATCATCGTTCCCGGGCTGGCGCCATAGAGCCGGTCGAGAAATGTCGATGGCGCGTCGACGCCGGTGCGTGCCAGGGTCTGTCGAGTCCGGGTGGCCGACGAGCACAGCACCGCCTCGACGGCCGGTGCGTTCTCCCGCATCCACTCACCGGCCAGGCCGGCCTCCCGTCGTCCTCGTGGCGCCAATGGGCGGTCATGGTCGGCAACGCCGTCCGGATAGTCGGATTTGGCGTGTCGCATCAGTACCAGCGTTCTCATCCGCCCCAGATTAGGGCACATGCCGGGCGCGTTCGGCGGACTTGTCGGTGCCCGGTTCTACATTCGGGGGCATGAAGTTCCTGCACACCGCTGACTGGCAGTTGGGCATGACCCGCAGCTTCCTGGACGCCGAGGCCCAGGCCCGGTTTTCCGCCGCGCGCCGGGACGCCGTGGCGGCGCTGGGGAGGGTGGCCCGCGAGACCGGCGCCGAGTTCGTCGTCGTGGCCGGCGACGTGTTCGAGTCCAACCAACTCGCCCCGAAGGTGGTCAGCCAGTCGCTGGAAGCGATGCGGGCCATCGATGTTCCGGTCTATCTGCTGCCGGGCAACCACGATCCGCTGGACGCGGCATCGGTCTACCGCAGCGCACTCTTCGAGAAGGAATGTCCGTCCAACGTCACCGTGCTCGACAGCCCAGGCGTCATCGACGTCGGCCCAGGAGTGCAGGTCGTCGCGGCCCCCTGGCGTTCCAAGCGGCCCACCACCGACCTGACCGCCGAGGTGCTCGCCGGGCTTCCGGCGGATGGGACCGCCCGCATTCTGGTGGCCCACGGAGCCGTCGATGTTCTCGACCCGGACCCGGACAACCCTTCCCAGATCAGGCTGGACGGGCTCGCCGCGTCGCTGGATCGCTCCGCGGTTCACTATGTCGCGCTGGGCGACAAGCACTCCCGGACCGCCGTCGGGGACAGCGGCCGAATCTGGTACTCCGGAGCGCCGGAAGTCACCAACTACGACCACGTCGAGGCCGACTCCGGTCACGTGCTGGTGGTCGACATGGATCTCGGGGACCCGGGGCATCCGGTGACGGTGGAATCCCGAAAGGTCGGAGGCTGGCGTTTCCTCACTCTGCACCGCGAGGTCAACAACAGCCGCGACATCACCGACTTGGACCTCAACCTTGACCAGCTTGCCGATAAGGACCGCACCGTGGTGCAACTGGCGCTGGTCGGCACCCTCACCGTCACCGACCGCGCGGCGCTGGAGGCCTGCCGGGACAAGTACTCCAGGCTCTTCGCCTGCCTGGACACCTGGGAACGCCATACCAATCTGGTGGTTATGCCGGCCGACGACGAGTTCGACGACCTCGGTATCGGCGGGTTCGCCGCCGACGCCCTCGATGAGCTGGTGGGTCTGGCGCGCTCCGGGGATGCTCAGGCCGGGGCGGCCCGTGGTGCGCTCGGTCTGCTGATGCGGCTTCGGGACGGGAGCGTCGCGTGATCCTGCACCGTTTGCGGCTGACCAACTTCCGTGGCGTCGGCGATCGCGAGTTGCGGTTTCCCGAGCGCGGCGTGGTGGTGGTGTGCGGTCCCAACGAGATCGGCAAATCGTCAATGCTCGAGGCTCTCGACCTGCTGCTGACCTATCGGGACCGCTCCAACCACCGCGACGTCAAGAAAGTGAAGCCCGCTCACGCCGACGTCGGCGCGGAAGTCGAGGCCGAGATCAGCACCGGGGAGTACCGCTTCGTCTATCGCAAGCGGTTCCACAAGAAACACCAGACCGAACTCGAGGTGATCGAGCCCAAGCGGGAGAACAAGACCGGCGACGAGGCCCACGAACGCGTCGAGGCGATCCTGGCGGAGACGCTGGACACCAAGCTCTGGGACGCCCAGCGGGTGCTGCAATCGGCGTCCACCCAGGCCGTCGACCTGTCCGGCTGTGACGCGCTGTCCCGCGCGCTGGACGCCGCGGCGGGGGAGGCTGTCGAGTCGGCCTCGGGGACGGGTGCGGACTCGGTGTCCCTGCTGATCGATCGGATCGAGGCCGAGTATCTGCGGTACTTCACCGCGACGGGACGGCCGTCCAAAGACTTCAAGGCCGCCATCGAGCGGCTGGCAGAGGCCGACCGGGAAGTGCAGCGCTGCGCCGCCGCGGTTGCCGAGGTCAATGACCGGGTCCGTCGCCACGAGGAACTGACCTCAGCGATCCGGATTCTGGAGGAGCGCCTCGCGCCGGCGAATGAGCGCGTGGCGGCTGCGCGGCAGGCGCAGGCCGTGGTCAGCGAACTCAAGCGGAAACTGGATCAGGCGCGTCTGGCCGCGACCGCCGCGGCGGCCACCGCCGCCAAATCCGCGGCGGCCGACGAGCAGCGCCGCAAGCTCGCCGCCGAGGCACAACGGCGCGCCGACGCGCTGGCCGATCTTCGCGCCGCAGCCGCCGTCGCGGATCAGGATGAGTCCGCTGCGCGGCAGACCGCCGAGCCCGCGGCCGCGGCGTCGAACCAGGCCGTCGCCGAGCTCGACGCCGCTCAGAAGAGGTTCGACGTGGCCCGGGTCGACGTCACGGCGTGCACGGTCCGCGAGGAGGCCGAGAAGCTGGCCGCCCGCTTGCGCCGCATCGACGAAACCGCCGAGACGCTGGCAGGACTCGATCGGCAGCTCTCCGGCATCAGCCTCACCGCAGAGATGCTGACCGACATCGAGCAGGCCGCAGGGTTGATTCAGCGGCTGCAGGCCCAACGCGACGCCCAGGCGGCGACCGTGGAGTTCACGGCCGTCGCCGACCTCGACATCACCGTCGACGGCCAGTCACGCAGCCTGATCGCGGGTCAGACCTGGACTCAACCGGCCTCGGCAGCGGTGAGCGTGGACGTCCCCGGCGTACTGGCCGTGCGGATCGACCCAGGCGCGTCCACGGTGAAATTGCACGCGGATCTGCAGGCCGCGCAACAGGTTCTGCAGGAAGCACTGGCCGCGGCAGGGGTGGCCGATCTCGCCGCCGCGCGCGCCCGTAACGAGCATCGCCGGACCCTGCTCGCCGACCGCGCACAGGCGGCAACAACACTGGAGTTGCTCGGCGACGGTGAGGATGTCGAGCAGTTGCGCACCCGGTTGACCGGGCTGCATGCCGCCGTCTCCGCCACCCCCGGATCCGGGGCGGACGCGCAGACCGCGGCCGCCGAGCTGCGCGCCGCTGACGACGCGCTGACCGCGCTGCGGGCTGAGGCCGAAGCCCAGCGGACGGCAGCAGCCGCGGCCGCGTCGATACTCGGTGAAAAGATCACGCAGGCAACCCTTTTGCGGGATCGCGTCCGGGCGGCCGAGGGTGAGCTGGCCAGCGCATGCGGGCAACTCGCCGCCCAGCGCGAGGAAGATGCCGATGACGTGGTGGCCGCCGCGGCCGCCGCCGACGCGGAGCAACAACGCCAGGCTGACGCAGAAGTCGCCGTGCTCGCCGAACGGTATGCGGCCGCGGATCCGAACGGGATCGCCGGCGAGTTGGATGCGGCCCTGGATGCCACCGCGGTGATCACGGGCGATCTCAAGGCCGCCGGGCGTGAACTGCTCAACCTGACCGCCGAACTCGGGGTCATCGGTGGTGAGGGCCGCCAGGGCCAACTCGACGTGGCTGAGGCCGAACTCGACCGCGCGCGTTCCGAACACGCACGTCTTGAGGAGCGGGCGAATGCGGTGAAATTGCTGCGCGAAACGATGATCCGCCACCGTGACAGCGCCCGCCAGCGCTACGTCCAGCCGTACCGCACGGAACTGGAACGGCTCGGCCGGACGGTTTTCGGAGAGACCTTCGAGGTGGACATCGACACCGAACTCACCATCTGCAGTCGCACGCTCGACGGACGAACCGTGCCCTTTGACTCGCTGTCCGGCGGGGCCAGGGAGCAACTCGGAATCCTGGCCCGTCTCGCCGGCGCGGCGCTGGTCTCCGTAGAGGACTCCGTGCCCGTCGTCATCGACGATGCGCTGGGTTTCTCCGACCCCGAGCGTCTGCAGAAGATGGGCGCGGTGTTCAACACCGTCGGTGACCGCGGTCAGGTCATCGTTCTGACCTGCACCCCCGGACGTTACGACGGCGTCGCCGACGCGGAGGTCATCGAACTCGGTGCCTGAGGGCGGTCGGCCTCGATTTTTCGTGCCGGTCGGGTTCTGCAGTGGCACTAACTGAACGGCATGAAGCCATAGTTGAGCGTGCTCGTGTCGCCGGAATGGGCCACCGTCGTACAGCAACCGGCAGAGGCTCTCCAGCCAGGATAGTGAGCCGCAGACAAGTCCAACCATCCCCTGCAGGACAGGCGCTTTCGGGTATCGAAACCGATCTACCCCGGCAGTCCGGGAAAAATCTGTGCTAACCGGATCCGACGGTGAACGTCGGGATGATCGGGTCCGTCAACCCCGGGTTCAGTGCGATTCCTCGGTCGACCGCCGCGGGGGTTGCGGGGTCCTGAATGACGGGGGGCGCCGATCCAGCGAGGTCGGGTATCGGTGCCGCTGGGTCTCCAGATATCGCTGGAGCGTGAATGACGTTCGGGCCCATGGCATGCGGTTCCTCCAGCACCGGTATACCCGGCAGTGACACTACGGGGGGCGTAAGCACCGGCGACGGCGCATCGGCTGGGGGTGCAGCCTCCGGTGCAGCCACATCGGGAGGAGGGTCCTTGGGAGCCATCATCTCGGTAGCGAGAGGCGGAGGCGCCGCCGGCTGTGCCACGCCCACCGTCGGTAAGGGTGTGTTCAAGCGGGTCGGTGGGTTGTCTGCGGCTGGCGGGACGGCCCGTGCGGGGGACCCGGCCGTCTTCGCAGGAGTCGGAGCCGCGGGAGCCGGACGGAGTGCCTCACCCTGACCTCCGTTTCCGCCTCTCGGCTGGGGGAGCGATGAGTTCTGGGCAGGTCGGATGACGACCGGAGAGTTTGTCGTCGGCACACCGTCGCTATTGACCACGGCGAACATAGCTCCCGCGGCGGCCACCGCGGCGGCGAAACCCGCCGCGACTACAGACAGCAGACCTGGCCGGCTTAACCGTGGCGTGCCGGCCCGCTCCGGGACGTCTGCCATCCGCCCCATCGGGCGAGAGTCCATTTCAGGTGCGGAGTACTCCTCACCGGTGTAGGGAAGCGGCTCGGCGAGGCAGTCCTCGCACTGCGACCAGGCCAGCGCCCGGAACGTCTCCGCCTGCGACTGGTCCCCTCGGCCTGCCGACCACGCGGTCCGAGTCCGCCCAGTCACGGGCTCACCACCTGTAGTCGGGCTCGCAGCCGTCGGTTCGAACGGTTCGCGCGCGGCGGCAATGCTGGTCATTGGTTCCACCTTCGTGTCGACACAGCCCCTGGTGGGCTGCTTTCACGGGTAGGTGCAGTCAGGCGCCGCCCGGCGCACACTTTTCGGGGAACTTTTTTGAGCCTTGCGGCAGATGCCACCGTCCAAGGTCCCGCGGCAGCCCTCAACGCCACTTCTGGAAGCGGCAAGAGCTGTTCAGCGGCCCAGAAAAAAATTTCGAAAAAAGTGTGCGATCGGTGCGAGGCGGCTGCACCTACCCGTGAAAGCAGCCCACTGGGGGCGGCGAACACCATTAAGGAGACCCAATGACCACCAACTCGATCCTCGCCAAACTGGTTGCGATGACCGCCACCGCGGCGGCACCGGCGATGCTGTTCCTCGGCGCGGGGACCGCGCAGGCGGGAATGGCTGCATCGCCCCAGCCCGCCCCGGGCGGTGTCGATGTATTGATCCAAACGTGGCCGAGCAACCCCGGCGAAGTCGCGCCCAGCGGTTGGTGCACCTACAACGCCTCCGTGGTGGGCAACCCGATCGGCAAGCCCCTGCCGGCGATCAATGTTCCGTTTTATCTTCCCGATAACGGGCCCGGGGCGTGGGCGGTGTCTCGCCTGTGGTTCCCCAGCTATCCGACGGGCTCGACCTGGAACGTCTCAGTGGAGTGCCCCAACTCTGGCCCGCAGTTTTCCCAGCTCGTTTGGTGAAACCGCGGCGGTCCGGTACCGGCGAGCGATGTTCGCTGGTATCGGACCGGTTCCGGGTTTACGCTCTATAAAAGTCAGCCGGCCACGGAAGTTCGCGTCATGACCGAAGCACTGGAGCTGGAGCCCGGCCTCAGCGACGGTGATCTGGTGCGCTCGGCTGCTGACGGTGATCGGCACGCATTCGCGGAGATCTATGACCGCTATGCCGACCGGCTTTATGACTTCTGCGTCGGACTGGTCGGGGACCGTGACGCTGCGGCCGACTGCGTGCAGGACACCTTCTGTGTTGCCGCAACAGACCTCGGAGGTCTGCGGGAACCCGACAAACTCCGCCCATGGCTGTACTCGATCGCCCGCCATCATGCGATGCGCCGTCTTCGGCACCGCTACCGCGAGGAGGTCTCTGATGAATTGCCTGACATGGTCTCTCACCAAGCAAGCGCGGAAACGCTTGCCGCGCAGAGCGAATTAGCCCGCCTGGTCGCCGATGCGGCAGGTGGACTATCAGACCGCGACCGCGAACTGCTGGATCTGTCCTACCGCCACGGACTGGACGGCCCTGAGCTAGCGGAAACTCTCGGGGTGACGCTGACCAGCGCGAACACCAGGATGTTCCGGCTGCGCCAGACTGTCGAACGCTGTCTGGGTGCCCTGCTGGTGGCCCGCGGCGCGCAAGCCAATCCGGATGCCTGCTCCGAGTTGGCTACCATCCTCAAGGGCTGGGACGGGCGGTTCACCGTTCTCATGCGTAAGCGCATCGCCCGCCATATCGACTCCTGCGACATCTGCGAACGGGACCAGCGCCGGCAGGTTAACCCGGTCGCACTGCTCGGCGGCGCACCGGTGTTCATCCCGGCCCCGGCATGGCTGCGTCGTCAGACATTGGACCGCGTGCAACTGACCTGCGCGGGTTCGACCATGTTCGCGACGACATCCACCACTTCGGCGAAATCCGGCAGGAGCGAGACGTCTGGATCTGCCACCGGATCGCGGTACACCGAGAAGCGGTGGCTGGCGCTGATCGTGGGTATCCCAGTGCTGTTCCTGGGTTTGTCGGACTCCTGGTTCGCGCGCCAAGAGGAACCCGTTTCCCGGGTGGTCGACACCGGCGCTGAGTCGAGCGACGGGCCGGCTTCGGTGGTGCGCAGGTCCATCGATCGTCCCGCGGCAACAGGCCAGCCGCAGTCGACGCCGGTCCGAGCGGCGCGAACGTCGTTGCCGGTCGGGCACGCGCAGGCGACTGCAGGAACCCACACCCCCAGTAGTGCGCCGGGCGTCGGTACTCCCGGTACGACACCGAAAGACATGCTCACGAATCCCGATCCGCAAGTGGCTCCCGCCCCCGCACAGGTCGAAGCTGCCGCGGTCCCAAATTCGGAAACCAAAGTCATCGCTTCCACACCTCAAGTCGACGCCGTGCCCGATGAGACCGCACCCGCCGAGACCGCACCCGTGGACACCGCACCCGTTGTCACCGCGCCCGTTGACACGGCGCCGGTTGTCACCGCACCGGTTCCGAATCCGAACGGCACCCCCACCGGCCCCCAGCTCAGCATCGGTCCCGTTGATCTAGATCTGATTCCGAAAGTCCCTTCCTCCTATCCGCAGTCAAACACCGCAACCATCACGAATCCGAACGCCACTTCTCCCAATCTGCAGATAGGCACCGCCCAGAAGCCGAACGTCGGCACAAGCACCAAGACCGGCACGAGCACTGACACCAAGATCGGAACGGACACAGGCACGAAAACCACGACCGGCACGGGCACGAGCACTAAGACCGGCACGGGCACAAACAAGATCGGCACCGACACAAACACGAGCAAGAGCACCAACACCAATTCGAAAGCCGCAAAATCGACTTCCAACTAGCCCCGAATCTGTGCTAGTTAGCCGTTGGAATCCGTGGTCCTTTGCCGAATGTCTCTGCAGAACAGCACTATTCTGACCGCCCCAGTCCCCCGCCGGGTCGCGGCCGGCCCGGCGTCGTCGGCGGGCTAGTCAGTCTCCCGCCAGCGCCAGCACCTCGTCGAACCCCTCCACGAGGCAGTCGTAGAACACCTCGACATCGGGGATCGCGCCGGTGTCGACGTCGATGCCCAGCGCGCAGGTGTCGACGTAGGTCAGCAACGTGACATTGACCGCCGAGCCGATGGTCGGGCCGAACGCGTACTGCACGCGCACCTTCGCTCCGGCCAGATACACCGGCACCGGCACCCCCGGCACGTCGCTGGCCAGGAAGTCGACCTTGCGCAGCACCGAGCCGATGTAGGAGCGCGGCATCAGGTTCATCGCGCCGGCGATGATCTGGATGTACGGCGTCGAGCGCTCGTTGCGCACCCGGGTGGTGCGTTCCCGGGTCTCGCTGATGCGCTCGGCCGGATCGGCCACGCCGACCGGGACGTCGAAGCGGGCCAGCGTGATGTGGTTACCGCCCTCGTTGTCGTCCTCGGTCCGGATGCTGATCGGCATCGTCAGATGCAGATCACCGACGCTGACCCCGTGTCTCTCGTGGTAGCGGCGCAGCCCTCCGGCGATCCCGGCGACAAAGGCGTCATTGAGCGCGCCGCCGCTGCGGTGGGCGGCCTCCTTCAGCCCCGCCAACGGCACCTCGTGCACCGACAGTCGCCGCACCAGGGTCCGCTCCTTCATCAACGGCGAACCGGTCTCGGCGACCGGGCGCATCGTGCGGTACACCGAGGCCGTCAGTTCGCCGGCCGAGGCCGCGGTCTGCAGCGGATGGCGGATCACGTCGAACAGCGCCTTGGGGGCCTTCCGCGCGGCGCCGGTGACCGCCTGGCGCACGAGGTCGAGGTCGTAGCGCAGGACGTCGACGTAGCCGCTGAGCAGACCGCGCTCGTGCACCTCGGGGTGCTCCGACCGGGTCTGCACCGTCTCCAGGGAACGCGGTTGGTCGGTCAAGTCGAACAGGTGCATCGCGATCTGCACGCCGCCCACCCCGTCGGTGAGCGAGTGATGGAACTTGCACAGCACCGCCGCGCCACCGTCGTCGAGGCCGTCGATCAGCGTCGCCGTCCACAGCGGCCGGGCACGGTCGAAGTCCGACATCGCCGCCACCCGCGCCATTTCCAGCACGCCCTGCAGGTTGCGGGGTTGGGGGGCCGACACCCGCCGCATGTGGAAGGCGATGTCGAAGTCTGGGGCGTCCTCCCACCGCGGCGGGGCCGGCGGCGGGGACTCCACGACCCGCTGGCGCCAGATCGGCAGATTGCCCGACAGCGCCTCGAATCGCTCGCGGACCACATCCCAGTCCGGGGAGCGGTCCAGCATGATCACCGTCACCACGGTGGACCGCAGCCGCGGGTCGGACTCCATCGCCCAGGTGAACGCGTCGGTCTGGCTCATGAATTCGGTCATCGTGGAATCCACGCTACGACCGTGTTGTGCGCCGCGTCACCACCGATGTGGCAAGTGATGACTTTCTTCCCTAAGGATGCCCGCAAGCAAGGATCCTCCGACGCGCGCAGACCGCCTCGGGGGCACAATCAGGGGATGACCCTAGGCGACAAACGCCGCCGCGCGCACGACAAGCTCGCGGCGCTCGCGGGCGTGCGGTCGATTCGTCGACCGGTGTCACCGTCGGCGCCGCAGGAGTTCGATCTCTATTACGTCCGTACCGGCCCGCGCAGCGATCAGCCGCTGGTGATCATCCCCGGCGGACCCGGGATGGCCTCGATCGGCCACTATCAGGGACTGCGCCGTCGCGCCGCCGAGGCGGGCCTGGACGTCATCATGGTCGAGCACCGCGGTGTCGGCATGTCGCGCCATGACGACGCCGGCGCCGACCTGCCGGAGGAGGCGCTGACCATCGAGCAGGTTGTCGACGACATCGCCGCCGTTCTC
>JAGQTO010000407.1:0-1959 GCA_020439025.1 Mycobacterium sp.
CGAGGCGACCTCGGTCGGCGCCGCCCGCACACTGTGAGCGAGCAGCGCCAGCGAGGGCAGCACCGACTCCGGGTTGGGGTCGGCGGTGAGAAGCAACAGGTCCAACGCACTCTCCCGGTTTGCTGTCACTGTAACCCCCGACCTGCTCTTTCGACGATCCGAGCGTGGACCCGGCACGGTAGGCGAGAATGATCCGGTGCGAAAGCTGATCACCGGTCTGGGCGCCTCCGCACTTGCGGTCGTTCTGGGCGCGATCGGAGTCGACACCGGCGCAGGCATCTACGCGGAGTACCAGCTAGCACGCCATGTTCGGGCCGCGGCCGGGCTGAACTTCGATCCGTGGGTCGCGATCCTGGGGTTCCCCTTCATCCCCCAGGCGATGCGCCACCGCTACGACGAGTTGGAGATCAAAGCCGGCGGAGTGGAACACCCCGTGGTGGGCAAGGTCACATTGGAGGCCACCATGCACGACATCGGCCTGACTCAGGCGTCGTGGCTCATGCGGCCCGACGCGGACCTCCCGGTGGGCATGCTGGAAAGCCGGATCATCATCGACTCGCGGCACGTCGGGCAATTCATCGGCATCAAGGATCTCACCGTCGAGGCTCCCGCCAAGGACACCAACGACCCCACCGGCGGAACCACTGAGTCCGGCATCTCGGGGAATGAGGGCCTGGTCTTCACCGGCACCCCGACCAAGGTGGGGTTCGACAAAACGGTCAGCGTCACAGTCGATCTGACCATGGCCGGTCCGGACCAGACGACGCTGGTGTTCACCCCGACCGGGGTCGCCACCGGACCCAACACGGCCGACCAGGAGGTGCCCGAGGACAGGCGAGTCGCCGTCCTCGGGGCATTCGGGGCCACCATGCCCGGACAGAAACTCCCGTTCGGACTGCGCCCCACCGCCGAGGGGGCTCGCGGGTCGGACATCATCATCGAGGGCATCACCGAGGAGGTCACGGTGCGACTGGACGGCTTCAGGCAGACATGACCGCCCTGGTCACCGCCGGCTTGGCGATCGCCGCCGCACTGGGCCTGGCCGGTGTGGTGGGCGTGCTGCACAACCGCCGTCACGGCGTGATTCGCGACACCGAACACCCCGACGGCCTCGATACGGCCGATCTCGGCCTATCCGGCAGTGGGCCGACGGTTGTCCACTTCACCGCGGTGTGGTGCGGACCGTGCGCCGCGGTGCGCCGAGTGGTGCACCAGGTCCTCGCCGACCTTCCAGAGGTGGCCCACGTCGAGATCGACATGGACCAGAACCCGGCAGCAGCCCGCAGACTCTCGGTTCTATCGCTGCCGACGACGTTCATCTTCGACGCCGACGGCCGCCAGTTGTACCGGTCGGCGGGAGTGCCGAAGGCCGCCGACCTGAAGGCGGCACTCGAGCCCCTCTTGAGCTGATGTTGTTGACGCGACACCCCCGGTCCTGTGTAGCATCACCCCCGTGACGACCCGTCTCGAGCCGATGCTCACCGAGCGCCGCGCAGTCGATCTGTGCCGCATCGCGGGTTGTTGCTGTTGTTGTTGTAGCTGCTGAGTCGCCGCGCCTCGCTGCGCCCCGCGTTCTTCGCCAGCCAATCCCCAGAGGTCTGTCGTCGTCCGACCCTGCCAACAACACAGGAGTTTTCATGTCGATCAACACCCAACTCGCCCCGGGCGGAGTGCAGGTCCCCGATCAGGTGGATGTGCGCGGCCCCCGCTTCGCGGCCTGGATTACCAGCGCCGTCCTGCTCGTGGTGCTTCTCGCCTCGGCCGTCAGCACCGTCGCCGCGGGTGTCATCCTGGCCGCGCAGGCCGCGGTGTTCGCCCTCGGCGCACTGCGCGGACCTCGCAGGCACCCGTACGGAAAGATATTCGCCACATTGGTGGCTCCCCGCCTCGGACCGGTGACCGAACGGGAACCCGCACAGCCGTTGCGGTTCGCGCAATTCGTCGGACTGCTCTTCGCCA
>JAGQTO010000407.1:2151-3039 GCA_020439025.1 Mycobacterium sp.
TCCACACTTGATCAGCGCACCGCCCTTCCCCAAGGGGTCGATCTGGACAAGGAGACGGTGATCATCGGGCGGGTGGTGGACGGCGCGGGCCGCACCATCGGCGGAGCATCGGTACGTCTACTTGACGCCGCCCACGAATTCACCGCCGAGTTGGTGGCGACCGCCGGGGGCGATTTCCGGTTCTTCGCCGCGCCGGGCACCTGGACGGTGCTGGCGCTGTCGGGATCCGGCCAGGGTGACGTCACGGTGGCACCCACCGGGGCAGGCCTGCACGAGATCGACATCAAGGTGGCCTGACGACGCTGGGACAACCCTGACGACGCTGGGACAACCCTCACGAGGCTGGGACAACCCTGACGACATCGGGACCGTCCTGGCGACATCGAGACGACAGAGTCCTGACGCGATAAACTCCGCGCGTGGTGCTCTTCTTCGAGGTACTCCTGGTGGTGTCGGTCATCGTGATCACCTGGTTCGCGCTCTACGCGGTCTACCGGCTGATCACCGACGAATCGTGAGCGCCGACGACAGCGAGGGCGGCGGCGATATCGGCAGTGAAAGCGGGAGCAGCGGCGACATCAAAGGCAGCGGCGACCGAGCCGTGGCCGCCGCAGCGGAGCGCGCCAAACAGACCGCAGTCCGCAACATCCCGGTCTTCGACGACCTACCCGTGGCCGACACCGCCAACCTGCGGATCGGTGCGGACCTCAGCGACGCGCTGCTCGCACTCCTGCCACTGGTCGGGGTGTGGCGCGGGGAGGGCGAGGGGCGCGGACCGCACGGCGACTACCGATTCGGTCAGCAAATCATCGTCTCCCACGACGGCGGGGACTATCTGAACTGGGAAGCCCGTTCCTGGCGACTCGATGAGGCCGGCGAGTACCACAG
>JAGQTO010000408.1 GCA_020439025.1 Mycobacterium sp.
CTCGGCGAGCATGTCCAGCCCGAGCGGTCGGGAGTCGTTCATGTTGAACGCCGTGGTGGTGCCGTCGGAGATGACGATTCCGGAGTCGCCGATCGGGCCGTCGGCCGGTGCGCGCAGCGCGATGATCATCACCTCGAGCTCACCCTTCGGGCCGCTGACGCGGTGCTTGACCGAGTCGGTGGTCTCGTAGAAGCGGTGGAACCCGAGGGCTTCCAGCTCGCGCTTGAGGTCGGGCACCGGGAAGTCCGGCAGCAGCACGACAGCGTCCTTGCTCACGTGCTCGGTGAGCAGTCGCGGGTCGAAATGGTCCTTGTGCAGGTGTGAGATGTAGAGGTAGTCGCAATCGCCGATGGCATCCCAGTCCAGGCCGCTGTTGTCGGGGAAGACGAACCACGATCCGAAGTAGGCGGGGTTGACCCACGGGTCGCACAACACGCTGCCTGCCTTCGTGTCGATCCGGAACCCCGCGTGTCCGATGCTGGTGACCTGCATGAATTCCCTTCCGGAGAGTGGCGCAGACGCCCATGAGCTTAGCCGCCTGCCGGTAGGGTGGTTTTTGTGGAACCTGCATACGGGACCGTCATTGCGGGCGTCCGACTGCTTTGGCGCATCCAGGGCCTGAAGTTCTCCATCACCGGTCTGGAGAACCTGCCCACCACCGGAGGCGCGGTGGTGGCGATCAACCACACCGGATACCTCGACTTCACCTTCGCCGGCCTTCCGGCCCGCCAGATACGGCCGCGACGGCTGGTGCGGTTCATGGCCAAACAGGAGGTGTTCGACCACAAGATCATCGGGCCGGTCATGCGGGCGCTGAACCATATCCCCGTCGACCGGGCCAGCGGTGCGGCCTCCTTCGACGCCGCGGTCCAGGCGCTCAAGGGCGGCGAGTTGGTCGGGGTGTATCCCGAGGCGACCATCAGTCGCAGCTTCGAACTCAAGGAGTTCAAATCCGGTGCAGCGCGGATGGCCATCGCCGCTGAGGTGCCGATCATCCCGCACATCGTCTGGGGCGCCCAGCGCATCTGGACGAAGGACCATCCCAAGAGGATGTGGCGGCCAAAAGTGCCGATCGCGATCGCTGTCGGCGAACCCATCCAGCCAACTCTGCCGCCCGCGGAGCTGACCGCGCTGCTGCGTAGCAGGATGCAGCACCTGCTGGAATCGGTCCAGGAGGCCTACGGCCCCTATCCGTCGGGAGAGTTCTGGGTGCCGCACCGCCTCGGTGGCGGGGCACCGACGCCGGCTCAGGCCGCGGAGCTGGAAGCCGCCGAGATGGCCGCGCGGGCCGCCCGCCGTCAGTTACCCCCTGGCGGGGCGAAGGGTTGATGGAGCCGCTCTTCCGCTCCATCGAGATGACTGCCGCGGCCACGACCCGCCTGGTCGGAACCAAGATCACCTACCAGGGGCTGGAGAACATCCCCGAGCGTGGCGGTGCGGTGGTGGCGATCAACCACACCAGCTACATCGACTTCCTGCCGGCCGGGTTGGCCACCCGCCGGCGCCGGCGCCGGATCCGGTACATGCTCAAGGCGGAGATGCAGAACGTGCGCGTGGTCAATTTCCTGATCAAGCAGGCGCGGGCCATACCGGTCAACCGGCAGTCCGGTGCCGAGGCCTACGCGGAAGCGGTCGCCAAGCTGCGGGCGGGGGAGTTGGGCGGGG
>JAGQTO010000116.1 GCA_020439025.1 Mycobacterium sp.
CAGTTCGCCCTCTACAGCACCAGCGATCGGGCCATACCCAGCGCCTACGACGGCCTCAAGCCCGGACAGCGGCGGCTGCTGTACCAGATGTATTCGTCGAATCTGTTGCCCGGCAACAAACCTCAGAAGAGTTCCAAGGTCTGCAGCGCCGTCACCGGCAATCTGCACCCGCACGGTTCCACCGCCATGTACGGCGCCGCTGCGCTGCTGGCCGCCGATTTCCAGCGGGTCAAGATCATCGACGGACAGGGGGCGTTCCCCCGCATCCAGGGTGACATCCCCGCCGCCGACCGCTACACCGAGATGCGGCTGTCCCCGGCCGGCGCGGCGCTGACCGCCGAACTGGCCGACAAGGGCGTCCCCATGGTGGACACCTTTGACGGCGAGTGGGTCGAACCGGTGATCCTGCCCGCCCGCTTCCCGGTGCTGCTCGTCAACGGAGCGGTCGGGATCGCCGAGGGGTGGGCCACCAAAGTGCCGGCCCACAATCCGCGCGACGTGATGGCCGCCTGCCGGGCTCTGCTGGCCAGACCGAAACTGTCCGACGACCAACTCATGGAACTGCTGCCCGGACCCGACTGGGGCAGCGGCGGAACGGTGGTCGGCTCCGACGGGCTGCGGGACTACATCACCACCGGACGCGGCTCGTTCACCGTCCGCGGGAAGGTGACGGTGGAGGGCCGCAACGTCGTCATCACCGAACTGCCACCGGGGGTGGCCAGTTCCACCGTTCAGGAACGCATCCGCTCCCTGATCGCCGGCGGCGACCTGCCCGGGGTGTCGGACATGTCCGACCTCACCGACCGACGCAACGGTCTGCGCATCGTGGTCAGCGCCAAACGCGGACACGACCCGCACCAGTTGGTCACCTCGCTGCTGGCACTGACCCCGCTGGAATCCACCTTCGCCGCAAGCCTGGTGGCCCTTGACGCCGACCGGGTTCCGCGGTGGTGGTCGGTGCGGGAGCTCATCGGAGCGTTCCTGACGCTGCGCGACTCCGTGGTGGTCCGCCGCAGCGAGCACCGGCTGGAGAAGGTCAACGCTCGCCGGCATCTCGTCTCGGGCCTGCTGCTGGTGCACATCGACATCGACGCCGCCGTCGCGGTGATCCGCGGCAGCGACACCGTCGACGAGGCCCGCGCCGGTCTGTGCGCACGGTTCGATATCGACGACGTGCAGGCCGATTACGTCCTGGCGATGCAACTTCGCCGGCTGACCCGCCTCGACGTCATCGAGCTGCGCACCGAAGCCGAGAAGCTCGAGAACGAGTTCACCCGTCTGACTGAGCTGCTCGAGTCCCCGAAGGCCCGAAAGAAGCTCATCGACGCCGAATTGAAGGAGACCGCGAAGCTGTTCGAGGCCGCGGAGTTCGACCGGCGGACCAACCTGGACTTCGACGCCGCGCCGGTGTCGGCCGGCAAAGACAACGACGGGCCCCGTAAACCCAACGCCGCCTGGCGTCTTGATCACCAAGGGATCCTGTCCGACAGCCACGGCGAGCTGCTCTCCGCCGGGCTGGGCTGGGCGGTGTGGACCGACGGCAGGGTCAAGTTCACCACCGGCGCCGGGCTTCCCACCAAGGTCCGCGACGTTCCGGTCGCCCCTGACATCACCGGTCTGCTCTGCGCGGGTGTGCTGCCCGAAGGGGCGCACCTGGCGCTGGTCACCCGCCGCGGCAAGATACTGCGGATCGACCCGTCGGCGGTCAACCCGCAGGGCGCGGCCGGCAACGGCGTCGCCGGGGTGCGCCTGGCCGCCGACGGAGACGAGGTCATCGCCGCATTGCCGCTCACCGGTGCGGACAGCGAGGCCATCCTGTCGGTGTCGGACAAGGGCTGGAAGGTGACCGCCTGCGCCGACATACCGGTCAAGGGACGCGGCGGCGCCGGTGTCGGGTTCCACCCGTTCGTCTCCGGGGAGGACATGCTGATCTCGGTGTCGGTCTCCCCCACCGGGTTCACCCGCAACGGCAGGAGGGTGCGGGCCGAGGCCAGGGCGAAGTCGACCGTGAAGAGCCGCTTACAGGATGTCGTGCCGGCGGAGGGCTGACTGCGGATTTCTCGCTCCCGCGCTATGGCGGCGGTCAGGACTCCGCCGCTGTCATAGCCTCCCGTTTGGCCAGCGCAAGCTCCCGGATCCTGGCCAGGTCCGAGTCGGTGTAAACCCCGTTGACACCCGAGATCGCGGCGAGTTTCATACCGTGTTTCAGGCCGAGCCGATAGATCTCCTTGACCTTCTCCCATTCGATATTGCGCCCGACGGTGAACGTCTCGTAGCGGCCCTCCAGCGCCAGCACGATGGTCTCGGCCAGGCAGGCGTAGGCGACGCCCTTCGGCAGGCCGATTCCCTTCATCTGCGGATCACCGGGCAGTTCGATCTCCCCGGACTCGATGACCAGCACATCGGGCCGCTTCGCAACGTCCGCGGCCGAAAGGTCCAACGGCCGCGCGACATCGGTGATGACAGCGCCCGGCTTCACCTTCATGATGTCGAGAACCTTCTTTCCGGCCCCTGAGGTGGCCGTGACGACGACGTCCATGTCGGCGATGTGCTCGTCCGCGTCGGCTCCCACATGAATCCTGGCCCGCGGGCTCTCCCGCTCTATGTCCTCCTTCAGCGCCAGCAGCTTGGCGGGTTCGATAGATACCAGCCACACCTCGTCGGCGGCCATCGCCAACAGTCGCGCGCAGACCGAGCCGATGGCGCCGGTTGCGCCGACCACCATCGCCTTGCCCTTGATGTGTCCCTTGGCGTCCACTTCGGCGATGCCGAGCCGCCGAACCGCGTCGTGAGCGGCCCACAGCGCACCCGAGGCGCTGTAGGAGTTGCCGGTGGTGATGGGAAGCGGTGCGCGCTTGGCCACCGTGACACCGGCGTCGCCGACTACCTTGGTGAACGCGCCGAGGCCCATGATCTGGGCGCCCATCTTCTGTGCCATGTCGGCCGCCGCGAGCAGTCGCGAGTAGGTGAACTCCGGATCGTGCGCCATGAGTTCCTTCGGGGTGCCGCCGACGGTGATGAGCCAGCCCTCGACCTCGGCGCCGGTCGGCGACGTGATACCGGTGACATGGCTGTAGACGAACGGCGGAGAGTGCGCCATCAACTTCTCGATGCCGTCCATGAAGATCCCCGGCGCCACCTCGGCGACCGCGTCGAGCGGCTTCACATTGCGGAAGTACTCCTGGGACAGCGGGTGGATCACGAAAGCGAACCGCGACTTCCGTTTGAACCCGCCCGGGTAGAGAACCCTCGGCTGCAACTCCGCCGACTGGATCATCTCGAGCAGGTCGTCGTCGGACAGCCGTGACTCCTCGGCTTCACCCGCCACCAGCATGAGCGCCTCAAGCGTCGCCTCATTGACCACCACAGAAGCGAAGGGCTGCGGCACGTCGTCGAGGATGAGGTCCACTCCCCGGTCCCGCAGACTGTCGAGCCGCTCGGCGCCGATGGACGTCGAGATCAGGGTTTTGCCTTTCAGGTCGTCCATCTCGAACTGGGCGAGTTCCCGGAAGGTGCCCACCACGACGTCGCAGTTCTGCAGGGCCTTTCGCACCCGGGACTCGATGAGTTTCCGGCCCGGGCCGGTCGCCGTCGACACCACCGCGGAGGGCAGCTTCTCGAGAAGCCAGCCAGAGGCGGACATGGCACGCTCGAACAGTTCGAAGGGGGTGTGAATGTCCGCGAGTCCGTACTCCACCGCGGGATCGGCGAAGAACATGTTCTGTGTGCTCTCCGAGAGCACTCGGGTGGTGCGGTAGTGGTTGGGTCCACCGAGCACGACAACTCGCGCGTTGTTGAAGTAGCCGGGCAACTCGCCGGCCAGATGCCGAATGGTCCACTCCTGCAACACGGTGCGCAACCGGTGGCCATCGGTGACCACCGGCCCGGCGGACGGGTCGGTGGCCTCGTCGACTGCCTTGCGAAGCTTGCCGGGATTACCCTTCAGCGACCCGGACACCTGGGCGTCGTGGACGCCGCTGACTCCGATGGCCGCGGCCTCGCCGGACCACTTGCGCAGTTCTGCCATCGCCCGTTTGACGCTGCCACCGACACCTACCCGGACGATTCGGAAGGACTTCCCCAGGAAATCCACCGACTCGTCGTAATCCCGCCCCGGGTCGCTCAGGCTGATATTGACGACCAACGATTGCTCAGTCATGGGATCTCTCTAAACCATTGCCTGCGAGTCGAACTCCGGGTGAGCCTCCATATAGTCGAGCAACGTGTCGGCGTAGTCGCGAAAGCGGGGGCATGAGACCCCGGTGCCTTCGAGGTCGGCAACGGCGTGTGCGGTGCTGTACGTGGTGGGGAACGCGAAGTAGTCCAGGGTCTCCGCGGGTAGACCGGTGAGCAGTTCCATCCCGGGGACCGTGTCGAGCAGTCCACGAACCACCGATACCGGGATCGGCAACCACACGAGTCTCTTACCGAGGTGCTTGCCGAAGATCTCGGCCACCTCGCGGGCCGTCGGTGGATCAGGGTCGGTCAACTGGTAGGTCTTGCCCTCGGAACGATCCATCACGCTCAGTTCGTCCATCGCCGCGATGACATAGTCCCGTGGAACCAGCGATGCCATAACGGTCTCATCGACGTCCGGAAGGAACGCCACCACGGGAAGGCGCTTCATGTAGGCGGCCACGAAGTAGGGCCCGTCGTACTTCTGGGTCTCACCGGTGTGCGAGTCCCCCACGACGATGCCGGGGCGGTAAATGGTCGCCGGCAGGCCTTCGGCCATCGCGGCGCGCACCAATCGCTCGGCTTCGTATTTCGTTTCTTCGTAATGGTTTTGGAACTCCTGGCCCTCCTCGAGCATCTCCTCGGTGAATTCGCCGTCATAGCGGCCTGAGACGTAGCAGGTGCTCACGTATTGCAGGCGGCGGAAGTTCGAGCACTCCCGGCAGAATTGCAGGACGTGCTCGGTTCCGGCGACGTTGACCCGCTTGGCGGTGTCCTCGGGTACGGACAGGTCGTACACCGCCGCCAGGTGCCAGACCTCGGTGACGTCGTCCACCGGCACCGACTCCGAAAGCCCCAGGCCCCCTGTCGCGATATCGCCCTCGACAAGTTGGACCCGGTCCACGGTGTGGGGATGGGCTGCCTGAATCTCGGCCAGCTTCGCCCTCGCCTCATCCAGGTGCGCCGCCTGCACGACGCAGACGGCGGTGACCCCTTCCCGCTTGGCGAGGATCCTGGGAAGCAGAGCCGATCCGAGAAATCCCGGAAAACCCGTCATCAAGACTGCACTCATTGTTTTCCCTCGCGTTCAATTGCCGAAAATCGGCGGGCCCTTCGCGCCCGACGCAGGTGTGTCTCCCCTACCCGCCATGCTTCCAGAACGTGCCCTGCGAGACAGCTGAATCGGCCTGAGGAGGCCCCGGCAGTGCCGCGGGTTGACCTCGTCCGACAGCCGCCGAACCGCCACTCGATGGCTCGGTAGATCCACGGCGGGACGATGGAGAATGGATAATCTGAATTCACCACTTCACGACAGTTCACCGCGCAATGACGGAGGTGAGACCGCTGGCGCCCCCCTTCCCGGACAGGATCACGCTGGAGAATGCGCTCGGACTCGCCGCCCGGGCGCCCTCTGCGGGCAACCTGCAGCCCTGGCGGTGGGAGGTCAACGGTGCCGCGATGCACCTGTTCGCCGATTGGCGCCGGCAAGCCGGGGAATCACCGACGGATCGACGCGATGTGCTGCTCGGTTGCGGGGCGGTTCTGGACCATTGCGTCGTCGCACTTGGCGCCGCAGGCTGGTCACCGCGGGTGCGGCGTTTCCCGGATGGCCGAGATGACAGCCAACTGGCAATACTCGAGGTCGTAGAGCAGCCGCCCGAGGCTGCGCAGCTGGAGTTGGCCGCTGCCATTTCTCGGCGCCGGGCCGACCTGCGCCGCTACCCGGCGCGCCGGATCCCGCCTGCCACGTTGGAGTTGTTGTACATCCGCGCGGCACGATTGGGCGTGGCAATGGCCGTCGTTCCACGATCTCGTTGGATTCGCCACGAGGACGGTAGCCTCGCCCTGCTCTCTACCGATGCGGCAGGAGAGCCAGACGATGACGCGGTTGTGCTGGTGCTGGGCACCCGGCAGGACAACGACGGCATGCGGCTACTGGCCGGCGAGGCACTCAGTCACCTCACGTTGACGGCCACCGCGATGGGCCTGGCCAGCTGTCCGATGACCGAGCCGTTGAATGACATGCGCACCCGTTTGGGATTGTCCTGCGAGGTGTTCGACGGAGAGGCCCATCCCCAGGCGCTGATCCGCATCGGTCTTCCCCCCTCGGACGACATGCCCCAAACTGGGACGGAGCGCAGACCGGTCAGCGAAACCACCACGTGGACCAACTGATCACAGCACCGCCTGAACCCTCACTTCAGCTCAGCGCTTTGAGTAAGGCCTCGGCGGCCCGCCGACCGCTGACCAGAGCCCCTTGAATCGACGCAGTGTCGCGGTAGTCGCCGCACATCCAGAGTCCCGACGCATCTCGGATCGCCTGGCGCACGACCAGCGGAGGCGGCTGAACCGGCAGCGCATGTGGGATGACATGGCGGGTGATCGGCTGCCAATCCGAGGCGTCGATACGGAGAATGGCAGCGGCGTGTGCCCGCATCTGCGACTCGGGCGGTGCGGGATGTTTGCTGCCGAGCAGCGCCGAGGCCGCGATCAGATGCCGTCCGGGCGGGGCGTAGGTGGACGCGGCGGCACTGATCACCGAGGTGTTGACGACGGGCCCCGGCCGGCCGGGGCGGCCGTCCACCCAGAGCATCGGCGGACCCTCCCACGGCCGGTCAGTGGCCCACCAGTCAGTGACGACGCCGCGAGTGGGAGCCGGCGCTCCCCCGATCCACTGCGCCGCGGCGGTCGTATCGGTGGCGATCACGACCTCCCTGGCGTGCACCACGGCACCGTCCTCGGCGCTGACCCGCCACCCGCGACCCGAGGCGTTGATGGTGGACACCCGGCGGTTCAGCGACAGCCGTTCACGCACCGGCAGGGCCAGTTGCTGTGGCAGAGCGGTCATTCCGCCGGCGGGCAGCCCGGGAACCCCGAGGGCGAACATCCGAACCAGCAACAGGGCGAACGCGTTGGATGTCGCCCCGGTGTCGTCGAGCACGACTCCGGACAGGAACCGGTCGATGACGCGGCGCAGTTCGCCGGACACCCCGCACCGGTCGAGAGCGTCCACCAAAGTGGTGTCCTCGCCGGGGGAATGCTTGAGGCGACCCGGACGCAGCGCGGAGCTCGCCCACCGGGCCAACGCCACCAGGTCACCGGGCCGTACGCCCCCTCGAGCGAGCATGGCGGGAATCCGGGTCGGCGCCCGCAGCGGATGGACCAGGGCTACCGAACCCCGTTCCCGGCGTACTCCCATTCCCGGCGTGAAAGGCTGCAATCGCAGCCCGGCAAGGTCGACGCAGCGCTCAAGTTCGGGATAGGCGGGGTTGAGCACCTGGAAACCGCG
Organism: Mycobacterium sp.; assembly: GCA_020439025.1. Classification (GTDB taxonomy): domain Bacteria; phylum Actinomycetota; class Actinomycetes; order Mycobacteriales; family Mycobacteriaceae; genus Mycobacterium. The sequence continues at coordinate 7,466 of JAGQTO010000116.1, forward strand.
ATCGCAGCGGAAGCCGTCGATCACGTCGGTCCTTATCCGGCCGCCGACCTCATCGGCGGCCTCCCAGATCCGCACCTCCCGGCCCGCCTCGGTGAGCAGAGCCGCGCAGCGCAATCCTGCCAGCCCGGCACCGACGACCACTACCTCGACGTCCTCGACATCCATCGGGCCACGCTACCGCGCCGCGGGTGACTCCGAATCGCACTGCGCCGCTCTTTGCGCGCAGGTCATGTATCCGCGGCGCTCGACGTCGTGGCCCCGGGGGCCGGTCTTCCTCTTGTTTGCGGGGTGCGTGCGGGCATAGGCTTCCGATGTAGTCAGGCAACCACTTGACGAGGAATCATGGCACTGAAACGTTCGCCTCGCGCCCTCACCGTCCTGGTTGCCGTCTGGTCCGTGATTGCGCTTCCCGCACCCGCCGCGGCCGAACCGATGGACCCCGTCCCCGGAAACGGCTTCTTCGTCGTCGGCCCTGACATTGCTCCGGGGTTGTATCGCACAGGCGGGTCGGGTTCGGCCTGGGGCGTCTGGATCAACAACGTGCCGACCGAGGACTCAATGTGTCTGTGGTTCACCTACAGCACGCCCGATGCGAACAAAGACCATGTGGTCGAGACGAATATCTCGATGGGCCCGATGTACGCAAACATCAACTCGACGGTGAGGGCCTTCGAGTCGCGGAACTGTCAGCCGTGGACCCGGGTCAACTGAGCCAAGCGCAGCGTCCGACGATCGGAGAACGTCGATGCGGTAGTGCGAGTCGAGGGCGCATCGGAAATCCCATCAACGGTAAGGCTGGTTTCCGAAACGGT
>JAGQTO010000117.1:0-9608 GCA_020439025.1 Mycobacterium sp.
ACGGGTCAGCCGGTTGCGGTCCAGTGGGAACACCCCGTCGAGGAAGGTGTCCCACTGCTGGATGGTCATGGTGCGGCCACCGCCGTCGACCAGGCTCATCTGGTTGTCCAGGTCCGCCGAGGCCGTCCCGGTACCGGCGAACAGGCCCGCCAACACGGCGACCAGCGCCACCAGAACACGACTGAGAACCTTCATGGCGGCTCCTAGGGAGGAGGGTTGGCACGGCTGCAAGTCTCATCGGTAACACAGATCACAGCGTTACCGAATCCGAAAAGTTTTTCCAGGCGTGCTTTCAGGCCGGGCCCGCGGGTTCGGATCAGGCCGGTATCGCCGCCACCGGCATGACCACACTTCCCCGACAGGCGCCCTCGGCGATGTCGGTGTGCCAGGTGCCCCGCAGTGACCCGTCCGGCTGTGGTTGGTAGTAGGCCCAGGACGTCGCCCGGGCCCACTGTTTCTGGTTGCCGTTGCCCAGGAAGCAGTCCCACAGCCAGTCGTAGCTGGTGGTCCATTCCGAGCCGTTCCAGGTGTAGCGGGTCGGCCAGGGCACCGTGGGATTTCCAGGGCGGGGACCGTCGACCACGGTCGCCACGCAGCGGTTCACCGAGCACGTGGTGGCAAGGGTGAAGGCCGCGCCGAAATCACCTTCCTTCTGGCGGGCCGCCGGACTGGTGCCTGCCTTCTGGGAGGCGTAGGTCAGCATCTGGTAGCGGCCGTTCCAGGGCTTGGGGGCAGCGTGGGAGACCGCCGGGGACAGTGCCGTCGCGAAGGCCAGCGCCGCTGCGAGCAGCAACGGGAGGGCAACGCGGTGGCGTCGGGGAATCACGGCGGAGCCCCTAGCGCGGGAACGCGGCGATCGGCATGATGACGCTGCCGCGGCACGGACCGGAATCGATGTCGGTGTGCCAGCTTCCCCGCAGTGAGCCGTCGGGCTGTGGCTCGTAGAACACCCAGGACGTCGCAGGGCTGAGCAGCTTGTGCGGACCGTCGCCGAGGTGGCAGTTCCAGGTCCAGTCGAAGCTGGTCGTCCAGTTCGAACCGCCCCAGGTGAATCGGAAGGGCTGGGGAACGGTCTTGTTCGACGGTTTCGGACCGCCGGCGGCCGTGGCCACGCACCGCCCCTTGGAACAGTCGGTGACAACGTTGAACACACCGCCGTAGTCGCTCTCCCATTGGCGGCTTGCCGGGCTGGTCCCCGCCTTTTGCGAGGCGTAATTGACCATCTCCCAGCGCCCACTCCAGGTCTGCAGCCCAGCGGCGGCCGGCGGCGCGGCGGCGATGCCCGTGGCGGCGACGGCGGAGGTGGCGAGGAATACCCCGCCGATACTCTGCGCTGACCACATACGCCGAGGGTAGCCGTCGGTAAACCTCACCTGTCGCATCTGCAACACGGCGCGCCGGGTGTGGCGGTAGCCTCGCTCGGGTGCTGCTCGACTCTTTGAACCCCGCCGCGGTCGCGGCCGGTGCCGATGTCGCCGATGCAGTGCGCATCGGCGGGGCCACTCTCTCGCGCAGTGACCTGGTCGGTGCGGGTACCTCGGTGGCCGAGCGGGTGGGCGGGGCCGAGTGCGTCGCAGTCCTGGCCATGCCCAGTGCGGCCACGGTGCTCGCGGTCACCGGATGTCTGATCGCGGGGGTGCCGTTCGTGCCGGTCCCCGCCGACGTGGGCGTGGCCGAACGAGCCCACATCCTGACCGATTCCGGTGCCCAGGCCTGGCTCGGTGAGGCTCCGGCGGATCTCTCGGGTTTGCCGCACGTGCCGGTGCGGTTGCATGCCCGGTCGTGGCACCGGTATCCCGAACCGGGCCCGCAGGAGACCGCCATGGTCATCTACACCTCCGGAACCACCGGGGCGCCGAAAGGCGCGATGATCAGTCGCGCCGCGGTCGCGGCCGACCTCGACGCGCTGGCCCAGGCCTGGCAGTGGAGCGAAGAGGACACCCTGGTGCACGGCTTGCCGTTGTTTCACGTGCACGGCCTGGTGCTGGGCCTGCTGGGTTCGCTGCGGGTGGGGAACCGCTTCGTGCACACCGGCCGGCCGGACCCGCAGGCCTATGCCGCAGCGGGCGGCACACTGTACTTCGGGGTGCCCACGGTGTGGTCGCGGATAGTCAATGACCCGGTGTCGGCGCGAGCGCTGGCGGGGGCACGACTGCTGGTGTCCGGCAGCGCTGCCCTGCCGGTACCGGTCTTCGATCGGCTGGCCGAGCTGACCGGGCATCCCCCGGTGGAGCGCTACGGATGCACCGAGACCCTCATCACGGTGAGCACCCGGGCCGGCGGTGAGCGCCGGCCGGGCTGGGTGGGTCTGCCCCTACCGGGAATGGCGACGCGGCTCGCAGGAGAAGACGGCTCGGCGGTGCCTCATGACGGGGAGAGCATCGGGAGCCTGCAGGTCCGAACTCCCACAGTATTCCAGGGCTACCGGAACCGCCCGCAGGCCAGCGCCGATGCGTTCACCGCCGATGGTTGGTACCGCACTGGTGACGCCGCTGTGATCGACGCCGACGGGATGCACCGCATCGTCGGTCGCGAGTCGGTGGATCTGATCAAATCCGGCGGCTACCGGATCGGCGCCGGGGAGATAGAGACGGCCCTGCTGGGCCATCCCGGGGTGGCGGAGGTCGCCGTGGTGGGACTGCCCGACGAGGATCTGGGCCAGCGGATCGTTGCCTTCGTCGTCGGCGATGCTGCGCCTGATGACCTGATCGGCCATGTCGCACAGCAGCTTTCGGCGCACAAGCGTCCCCGTGAGGTGCGACTGGTCGACGCGCTGCCGCGCAACGCGATGGGCAAGGTGCTCAAGAAAGAGCTCATGTAACACCGGCGGCGTCCCCGACACGCCGCCGACGCGGGCCTTCCGCGCGCCGTGGTGCCGGACTCAGTTGGCGTGCAGAGCCTCGTTGAGGGTGATGCCCTTGCCGTCGCGGGCCACCACCTCGACCGCGCCGGTCACCGAATTGCGCCGGAACAGAAGGTTGTTCGCCCCGGAGAGCTCGCTGGCCTTCACCGTGGCGCCGTCGGCGGTGCTCACCTTGGTTCCCGCGGTGACATAGAGGCCCGCCTCGATGACACAGTCGTCGCCCAGTGAGATGCCCAGGCCCGAATTGGCGCCCAGCAGACACCGCTTGCCCACCGAGATCACTTCGGTGCCGCCGCCGGACAGCGTGCCCATGATGGAGGCCCCGCCTCCGACGTCGGTGCCGTCGCCGACCACCACACCGGCCGATATGCGGCCCTCCACCATCGAGGCGCCCAGGGTGCCGGCGTTGAAGTTCACGAACCCCTCGTGCATGACGGTGGTTCCGGGGGCCAGGTGTGCGCCCAGGCGTACCCGGTCGGCGTCGGCGATGCGCACACCCTCCGGCACCACGTAGTCGACCATCCGGGGGAACTTGTCGACCCCGTAGACGGTGACCGGCCCGCGGCGGCGCAGACGCAGCCGGACCGACTCGAATCCCTCGATGCGGCAGGGGCCGTAGTTGGTCCACACGACGTTGGTCAGCGCGCCGAACACGCCGTCGAGGTTGACTCCGTGCGGCTCGACCAGGCGGTGCGAGATCAGATGCAGCCGCAGGTAGGCGTCGTAGGTGTCGGTGGGCTTCTCGGCGAGCACCGTCACGGTGCGAATCGGCACGATCTGAACACCGCGGTCGGTGTCCGGGCCGGATAGCGCGGCGAGTTCGTCGGGAACGTCGTCGGGGCCGATGCGGGTGGTGCCGGACGGGCTGTAGGCGCCGAGTTCGGGCTCGGGAAACCAGGCGTCCAGAACGGTGCCGTCGTCGGTGATGGTGGCCAGTCCGAAGCCAGCAGCAGATGTCACGCAGGACACCGTACTTGCGGCGCGAGCAGACGCAAAGTGGCCCGACACGCCGGGGCGTGCGGGGACATTTGCGGCTGCTCGCGCGGGGGCGAGGACCGCTAGCCTGGACAGTTGTGCTGGACCTGAGCTCCGACCCGATCGAATTGACTGCCGCCCTCATCGACATCCCGAGCGTCTCGCGCGACGAACGGCGGATCGCCGACGAGGTCGAGCAGGCGTTGCGGGATCAGACGGCATACGAGGTCTTGCGCAACGGCAACGCGGTTCTGGCCCGCACCGACCTCGGTCGCCCCACCCGGGTGATCCTGGCCGGACATCTAGACACCGTTCCCATCGCCGACAACCTTCCCTGCCGTCGCGACGCCGACCACATCTACGGCTGCGGGGCATCGGACATGAAGTCCGGCGACGCCGTCTTCCTGTACCTGGCCGCCACCGTGGCCGACCCCGTCCACGACATCACGCTGGTCTTCTATGACTGCGAGGAGATCGAGGCGAGTGCCAACGGTCTGGGCCGTATCGAACGTGAGCTCCCCGACTGGCTGAGCGGCGACGTCGCGATCCTCGGCGAACCCTCCGGGGGCTATATCGAGGCCGGGTGCCAGGGCACGCTGCGCGCCGTCATATCGACCTCCGGAGTTCGCGCCCATTCGGCGCGATCGTGGCTGGGCGACAACGCCATTCACAAGCTGGGCACGGTGCTCGACCGGCTGGCCGGATACGAGGGGCGGGTGGTCGACATCGACGGGTGTATCTACCGGGAGGGGCTCTCGGCGGTGCGCATCGACGGCGGGGTCGCCGGAAACGTCATCCCGGATGCGGCGTCGGTGACGGTGAACTTCCGGTTCGCCCCGGACCGCAGCCCGCAGGACGCATGGGTGCATGTTCTTGAAGTGTTCGACGGATTGCCGGTCGACCTGCAGCAGACCGACGTGGCCCCGGGCGCGATGCCCGGCCTGCAGCACCCCGCGGCAGCTGGCCTGGTCGATGCGGCCGGCGGGATGGTTCGCGCCAAGTACGGCTGGACCGATGTCGCCCGGTTCGCTGCCCTGGGAACGCCCGCGGTCAACTACGGACCCGGCGATCCGAATCTGGCGCACCGCCGCGATGAGTGGGTCTCGACGGCGCAGATCCGCGCGGTGACCGCCACGCTGCGCCGCTACCTGAACGGGGGCTAGCCGTCGGCGGCTTCGGCCTGCCGTGCCGCGTCGGCGGCGCCCCCTTCGAACCCGGCCGTTGCGAGCCTCTCGGCCGCGGACCGCAGCCCCGCGGAGTCCCCGGCCGTCAGCGCTGCCGCGTGGGCCAGAGCCAGATCGCCGTACTCGCAGGGCACCGCCTCGACGAGCGGTGCCAAGGCGGCCGCGGCGCGCCGGTCCCCGAGGCGCACCGCCTCGTGCCAGGCGCGGATCGCCACCGCCAACTGGCCGCTGCGCTTCGCGGTGCGGGCGGCGTCGCGCGCGGCGGTGATCGCCGCGGTCCGGTCTCCGATGGTCGCCAGCCGCCAGGCCCGGGCGATTCCGAGTTCGGGTGCGAACATCGCCGACTTGGTGCCGTGTCTGGACTGGGCCCGGGCCAGTGCCTTGGCCGACTCGGCGATATCGCCCTGATAGGCCAGCGCCGTCGTCAGGTAGGTCAGGGCCAACGGTCCCCATGAGTAGCCGGTGCGCTCCAGGGTCGCCGACGCGGGGCGCAGCAGTTCGACGGCGGCCGCGGCGTCACCCCGGGCCAGTAGCACCTGGGCCAGCAGCACCTCGCCGATCGCCCGGCCCGGCTGGGCCAGTTCGGCGAAATCGGTGAACTTGCGCGCCGCCTCGTGTGCCGCGTCGATCCTGGCTTCCATCAACAGTGTGGTGACCTCGGCCATGCCGATGGTGAATCGCAACAGCCCCGGATAGTCCGATCCCAGGGCCCGCTCCACCGCCGGTCCCACGGTGGCGAACCGGCCCATCCGGGCCGAGGACAGCGCCGTGGCGCTGGAGGCCAGGGCTACGGCCATCCCCGGTGCTTCCGGATGGTTCAGCACTTCCTCGGCGAATTCTACGCACCGGCGGACGTTGCCGGCGTTCATCGCGAAGGTCGCCGACAACGCGTCGAGGGTGAGGTGAGAGGAGGCCGTGCCGATTCGGGCACGCACGTTCTGCAGGAAAATGGTGGCGCGCTCCGGTTCGGAGAGCATCCAGAACTGGTTGGCGGCACGGGGAAGGGCCCATGCCATCAACTGCTCCTCGGTCAGCCCGGGGATCTCGACGGCGGCGAGCACCGACTCGGCCTCGCGGCCGCGGCCCTGCCAGGCCAGCGCATAGCTCAGCGCCAGGCGGGCGCCGAAGTCATCACCCCGGTCGAGGATTCCGCCGGCCAGCCGCTCGGCCAACCCCAGGTCGCCCAACCGCAAGGCCTCGTTGGCCGCTGTCACCACGGCGTCGGTGTCCAGCGGGCCGTCCCCCTGCAGCGCCAGCAGGGTGCGGCCCATCCGGTCGGCGGCGGTGCGACTCGGTGTGGTGGCCAGTTGCGCGGCGACCGCCGAACGCAGCCGTTGCACCTCAAGCCTGTCTAGCCTTGTGGCCAGCCGCTCGAGGAACAACGGATGGCCGCTATAGACCGACCCCGATCGCAGCTGTACGGCACCGGCGTCGGCGGCGGCTTCGACCGAGGCTTCGTCTGTCAGCGCGACCAGATCGGCGCGGGGGAGCGGCTCGAAGATGCACAGGTAACCCAGCACCCGCTGAGCCTGTGGGGAAAGCCCGCTCAGGTAGCGGTCGATCGCCGCCGGCAGCGCCTCGTCGGACCCGCCGGTGCTCATCAACAGCCTCAGGTGCAGGGGGTTGCCGGAGCTGCGCCGGTACAACGTGGCCGCGTCGCCCCCGTCGGCGGCGGCGACCACCTCGGCGGTCTCCCCGGCGTCCATCGGCATGAGGTCGTAGCGCTCCAGCAGCCCGTCGTCCCACAGCGCGGAGACCACCCGCGGAACCCTCAGGACCGATCGGACCGTGACGATCAGCGGGCAGCCGCCCTCGCCGGCCAGCCGGTAGACCAGGCTCGCCGACAGCGGGTCGAGCAGACGTGCGTTGTCGACGATCAGCGGCGCTGAGCCGGCACGGGCGAGAATCGCCTCCGCCGCGGCGGAGATCATTTCGGCCGGTTTCCCCACGTCGTGAACGTCGAGTAGCGGGCCGAAGGCCCCGAACGGGACCATGGATTGGGCCATGGTGCCGAACGCCCACAGCGGCTCCCCGCGACCCAGGCGCTCGGCGCACTGGGCTGCCAGGGTGGTCTTGCCGACCCCTTCGTTGCCGATCAAGGCGACGCCCGTGGCGGGTCCGGATTGCAGGAGTTCGACCACGCGGTCCACGGCGCGACGGGCTACGAGGGGCCACGGCATGTCCCCGACTCTATTGGTCGGCCGGACGCCGTGGTCTAGGTTTCGGGTGTGCAGCAGCCAGCCGAGCCGGTCTCGCGATGGGCGGTGTGCGTGTATTGCGCCTCCGGCCCACGGCACCCCGAACTGCTGATGTTGGCCCAAGAGGTGGGTGAGGCGATCGCCGAGCGCGGCTGGACCTTGGTCTCCGGCGGTGGAAACGTCTCGGCGATGGGGGCGGTGGCAGCCGGGGCCCGGGCCCGTGGCGGTCACACGGTGGGGGTGATCCCCAAGACCCTGGTGCACCGGGAAGTGGCCGATATCGAGGCCGACGAACTGATCGTCACCGACACCATGCGCCAGCGCAAGCAGGTCATGGAGGATCGCAGCGACGCCTTCCTGGCGCTGCCCGGCGGGATCGGAACGCTCGAGGAACTTTTCGAAACCTGGACCGCCGGGTATCTCGGCATGCATGACAAACCGGTGGTGTTGTTGGACCCGCACGGCCATTACGGCGGGCTGCGGCGCTGGCTGGACTCGTTGGTGCCGACCGGCTACGTCTCGCAGGCCGCCTTGGACCGGCTGATGATCGGCGAGGGCATCGCCCACGCGCTGAACCTCTGCGCCGGAGGGAAAGGCAGCGACGCGGATGGCCGGTGACGCCAAACAGGTAGGTCTGCTCGACCTGGTCGCAGGGCTGCCCGCCTTGGTGATGGACGCCCCGGTGATTCTGCGGGCGGTGCGCACCGGGTTGTTGTCCACGCCGGGGTCGAAGGTCTCGATCGGGACGGTATTCCAGGATCGGGCGGCGCGGCACGGCGACCGGACCTTCCTGCGGTTCGAAGGCCGGGAGATCAGCTATCGGCTGGCCAACGAGACCGCCAACCGCTTCGCGGCGGTACTGGCCCACCGTGGGGTGAAGCCCGGTGACGTGGTGGGGATCATGCTGCGCAACTCACCGGAGGCCGTATTGATGATGCTGGCCGCCGTCAAATGTGGGGCGGTGGCGGGCATGGTCAACCACAACCAGCGGGCCGAGGTGCTGGCCCATAGCCTGGGTCTGCTGCAGGCACGCGTTGTGGTCGTGGAGAGTGACCTGCTCGAGTCCGTCGCCGACTGCGGGGCGGACCTGTCCGGCACGGACCTGCTCACCGTCGAGAAACTCGCCGAATTGGCCGAGGGTATGCCTGCCGGCAATCCGGCCACCGCGGGCGAGGTCCGAGCCAAGGATCCGGCGTTCTACATCTTCACCTCCGGCACCACCGGACACCCGAAGGCAAGTGTGATGACCCACCAGCGCTGGCTTCGCGCCCTGGCCGGGTTCAGCGGACTGGGTGTGCGGTTGCGTGGGGCCGACATCCTCTATTGCGCATTGCCGCCATACCACAACAACGCGCTGACCGTCGCCCTGTCCTCGGTGATCGACGCGGGCGCGACATTGGCTTTGGGCAGGACCTTTTCGGCTTCCAAGTTCTGGGCCGAGGTCATCGCGGCGGATTCGACGGCGTTCGTCTACATCGGGGAGCTGTGTCGGTATTTGCTCAACCAGCCCCCGAAACCGACCGACCGCGCCCACCGGGTCCGGGTGATCGTCGGCAACGGACTGCGGCCCGAGATCTGGGAACGGTTCACGACCCGGTTCGGGATCAAACGGGTGGTTGAGTTCTACGCCGCCAGCGAGGGCAACGTCGCGTTCATCAACGTCTTCAACATTCCCGGGTCGACCGGGATCAGTCCCATGCCGCTGGCCTACGTCGACTACGACCTGGAGACCGGGGAGCCGGCGCGCGGGCCGGACGGGCGGGTGCGGCGGGTCAGCCCGGGCCGGCCGGGGCTGCTGCTGAGCCCGGTGACTCGACTGTCGCCCTTCGACGGTTACACCGACAAAGCTGCCAGCGAGAAGAAGCTGGTGCGCAACGCCTTCAAGGACGGCGACGTCTGGTTCAACACCGGCGATGTCATGAGCCCGCAGGGTATGGGCCACGCGGCCTTCACCGATCGGCTCGGTGACACTTTCCGCTGGAAGGGCGAGAACGTTGCCACCACCGATGTGGAGGCGGCCCTGGCCGCGGACCCGACCGTGGAGGAATGCACGGTGTTCGGCGTGGAGGTTCCCGATACCGGCGGCCGGGCCGGGATGGCGGCGGTCGCTCTGCGTGCCGGTGCGCAGTTCGACGGCCGGGCATTGGCCCGCCATCTTTACGGCCACCTGCCCGGTTATGCGGTGCCGTTGTTCATCCGGATCGTGGAATCGCTGGAGGCCACCTCGACGTTCAAGAGCCGCAAGGTCGATCTGCGCAGTCAGGGTTACGGTCCTGAGGTGTCCGACCCGCTGTATGTCCTGAACGGGCGCGAGGTGGGTTATGTGCCGTTCTACGACGCCTACCCGGTCGACGTGGCGGCCGGGAAGCGTCCGAGGGCCTGAGGGAC
>JAGQTO010000117.1:9685-23613 GCA_020439025.1 Mycobacterium sp.
CTGAAGCGTCCGAGGGCCTGAGGGGCGAAGGCCCGAGGAGCGCTGAATCCCGTTCTGCTACTTTCGCGTCCAGCCGAGTACCGACGGGGGTGGATCGAGAATGGATGTGGAGTCCCCACAGTCAATCGGTGCGGACCAGCTCGCGCAGGGGATGGCACGCCGGCGCGACTCCCGCATCGCAGCCGAGGGGGCGGTTTCCTTCCCGGCCGTGCCGGCCATGCTCGACGAGTACACCGCCAAGTGCCTTCGCGTGTTCGCCGGCCTGGGTCGGGAATTCAGCGAACCCGAACAGGCCCACCTCAGGTCAGTTCTTGAGCGCCAGCTCGGCGAGGCTTTTTCGCGTTCCCAACGCTCCGTCGTCACCGTGAGCTACCGGTCTCCGGTGTCGGCCTCGCTGAGCTACGAGGTCACCATCTCGGCCCCGACGATCGAGGAGGTTTACCGGGAGTGGGTGGCCAACCGCAAGCCGCCGCTGTTCGGGGTCGAGCCGGACGCCCGGGTGTGGGCGCTGTCCGCGGAGGCGCCGGATCCGGCGCAATGTCCGGTTCTGGAGATCGGGGCGGGTACCGGCCGCAATGCACTCGCGCTGGCAAAGCGCGGGCACCCCGTCGACGTCGTGGAGATCACCACCGCCTTCGCCGACATCATCGGGCAAGCGGCCCAACGCGATTCGTTGCCGGTCAGGGTGATCAACCGCGACGTCTTCCAGGCCGACGGTGATCTCAGACGCGACTACGGGCTGATCGTCCTGTCCGAGGTGGTGTCGGATTTCCGATCCCCGGGGCAGTTGCGCGGTCTGCTCGAACTGGCGTCGCGCTGCCTGTCCCCGGCGGGGCGGCTGGTCTTCAACATCTTTCTCACGCGTGGCGACTACGTTCCCGACGATGCGGCACGCCAGTTCGGTCAGCAGGTCTACACCTCGTTCTTCACCCGCGATGAGCTGACCGAGGCCTGCGACGGCCTGCCTTTGCGGCTGGAATCCGACGACTGCGTCCACGACTACGAGAAACAGAACCTGCCGGACGGAGCCTGGCCGCCGACCGGCTGGTACGCGGCGTGGGTGAGTGGCCGGGACGCCTTCGACGTCGATTTCGAGCAGCGTCCGATCGACATGCGCTGGCTGGTCTATCGAAGGACAGTGACAGCGTCACGGTGAGCCGCCCGGGCCCGGTGGATGTGCGCGGCGGCCCACCCGGCAGGCACCATGTGGGGATGACCGGGACATTCTGTGGCAGGTCCGTGGCGGCTGACCGGGCGCTGATCATGGCGATCGTCAATCGCACACCCGATTCCTTCTATGACCGGGGTGCGACCTTCTCCGACGACGCGGCGATGGCAGCCGCTCACCGTGTCATCGCCGAGGGTGCCGATGTCGTCGACGTCGGCGGCGTCAAGGCCGGTCCCGGAACCCTGGTCGACGCCGAGGAGGAGATTGCCAGGGTGGTGCCGTTCATTGAGTGGCTCCGCAGCAGCTACCCCGACCAGTTGATCAGCGTCGACACCTGGCGCGCCTCGGTGGCCAAGCAAGCCTGCGCCGCGGGCGCCGATATCATCAACGACACCTGGGCCGGGGTCGACCCGACGCTGCCCGAGGTCGCCGCCGAGTTCGGCGCGGGTCTGGTGTGTTCACACACCGGCGGTGCGGTTCCCCGAACGCGGCCTTTCCGGGTCAACTACGGCACCACGGTGACCGGGGTGGTCGACTCCGTCATCGCCGAGGTGACCGCAGCGGCCGAGCACGCGGTGTCGGTCGGCGTTCGCCGCGACGGCGTGCTGATCGACCCGACCCACGATTTCGGCAAAAACACCTTCCACGGGCTGGCCTTGTTGCGTCACGTAAAAGATCTTGTTAACACCGGATGGCCTGTCCTGATGGCGCTGAGCAACAAGGATTTCATCGGGGAGACTCTGGGTGTGGAATTGACAGAGCGCCTAGAGGGAACGCTGGCGGCGACGGCACTGGCCGCCGCCGACGGCGCCCGCATGTTCCGGGTTCACGAGGTGGGACCTACCCGCAGGGTGCTGGAGATGGTGGCATCGGTGCGCGGTGAACGGCCACCGGCCCGCACGGTGAGAGGGCTGGCATGACTGATCTGAGCGAACGTCTGCAGGTGGCCCCCGGTCGGCCCGTCAACGGCTCCGTTCCCGCCGACCGATGCTGGCACCGCCCGAACTGGACCGTCGCCGAACTGGAGGCCGCCAAACGCGGACGCACCATCTCAGTGGTCCTGCCGGCTCTCAACGAGGAAGGGACCGTCGCCGCGGTGATCGAGACGATCTCACCGATGCTCGGCGGCCTCGTCGACGAACTCATCGTGCTGGACTCGGGTTCCAGCGACGACACCGCGGCGTGCGCGTCGGCCGCCGGCGCGCGCGTGGTCAGCCGGGAGCAGGCGCTGCCGGAACTTGCTCCGCAGCCGGGCAAGGGGGAGGTGCTGTGGCGTTCGTTGGCGGCCACCACCGGTGACATCGTCGTTTTCATCGACTCCGACCTGATCGACCCTGACCCGATGTTCGTGCCCAGGCTGGTCGGCCCGATCCTCACCGGCGAGGGTGTTCACCTGGTTCGCGGTTTCTACCGGCGGCCGTTGAAGCTGCGAGTCGGCGAGGATGCGAATGGCGGGGGCCGGGTCACCGAACTGGTTGCCCGTCCGCTGCTCGCCGCGCTGCGCCCCGAACTCGGCTGCGTGCTGCAGCCATTGGGCGGGGAGTACGCGGGAACCCGTGAACTGCTCACTTCAGTGCCGTTCGCCCCGGGCTACGGGGTGGAGATCGGCATCCTGATCGACACCTACGACAAGCTCGGCCTCAGCGCGATCGCCCAGGTCAACCTGGGTGTACGGACCCATCGCAACCGGCCGATGCGCGAACTGGGCCCGATGAGCCGACAGGTCATCGCCACCCTGCTGACCCGGTGCGGGATCGCCGACTCCGGGGTCGGGCTGACCCAGTTCCTGCCGGGCTCGAACGGCGCCGACGGATATGTGGCCCGGACATCTTCGGTGTCGCTGGCCGACCGGCCGCCGATGAACACCCTGCGCTGACGCCAGGCGTGCCGGGTCGCGCCGCCGTGCGTGAGGCAGGATCGCAGGTGTGACGCTGATCCTGACCTACCTCGTGGTGCTCATCCTGGTGGCCGTCGTCCTGTTCGGGATAGCCAGCCTGCTGTTCGGCCGCGGCGAGCAGCTTCCGCCGCTGCCGCGCGGAACCACCGCCACCGTGCTGCCCGCCTCGGGGGTCACCGGTGCCGATGTCGAGGCCGTGAAGTTCACCCAGGTGTTGCGGGGTTACAAGACCAGCGAGGTGGACTGGGTTCTGGACCGGCTGGGCGCCGAACTCGATCAGTTACGGGGCGAACTGGCGGCGGTACGGGCCACCGCCGGCCTGCCCGACCCGACCAGCGGTCGATGGCGCGAACCGGCGGAATCGGGGCCCGCGCAGGCAGACTCGGGCCCGGGTTGATGGGTCACATGTGAGCGTCCCGGATGAGGACCGGATCAGATGTCCGTGGGCGATGAGCGGATCGGGATCCGACCGGGCGTTGATGTGCGGGTATCACGACCACGAGTGGGGCCGCCCGTTGCGGGGGCGCGTGGCGATGTTCGAGCGGATGACGCTGGAGGCCTTCCAGAGCGGCTTGTCCTGGCTGGTCATCCTGCGGAAACGGGAGAATTTCCGTCGGGCGTTCGCCCGTTTCGACATCGAGACGGTCGCCGGTTTCACAGAGGTCGACGTCGCCCGTCTGATGGCCGACGCCGGCATCGTGCGCAACCGGGCCAAGATCGAGGCGGCGGTCGCCAACGCCCGGGCCGCAGCTGCCCTGGACGTGGACCTCTCCGAGCTGCTGTGGTCCTACGCTCCCCCGTCGCGGCCACGTCCGGCAACTCCGGCCGAGGTGCCCCCGCAGTCCCCGGAGTCGCGCGCCCTGGCGCGCGAACTCAAGCGTCGGGGCTTCCGATTTGTCGGCCCGACCACGGCCTATGCGTTGATGCAGGCCACCGGGATGGTCGACGATCACCTGCGCGATTGCTGGGTGTCCGGGTCGGTAACAGGTGGGGACGCCGATGAGGAAGAATAGGAAACACTAGAATCGTCTCCACCGCCGCTCAGTCGGTGTCGGCGGGCCTGCTCGAATCTGGAGGGAGCATTCGATGGCGGCGATGAAGCCACGGACCGGAGATGGTCCGCTGGAGGCGACCAAAGAGGGGCGCGGCATCGTGATGCGGGTACCGCTGGAAGGCGGTGGCCGGCTCGTCGTCGAGTTGACTCCCGACGAGGCCGCTGCCCTCGGCGACGAACTCAAGGGCGTCACCAGCTGACCGCCGGGCCGCCATAGGCCGAGGTGCTCCTACCGCGTGACCGCGCGGTAGATCTCCAATGTCTGCTCGGCGATCCGGGTCCAGGAGAACTCGTCGATACAGCGCTGCCGGCCGGCGGCCCCGTAGGCAGCAGCCAGTGCCGGGTCCGCCACCAGGGCGTTGACTGCCTCGGCCAGACCCGCCTCGAACGACCGCGGATCAGCGTCGTCGTAGTGCACCAGCCTGCCGGTGACCCCGTCGATGACCACCTCGGGAATGCCACCGACGTCGGAGGCCACCACGGCCGTACTGCACGCCATCGCTTCCAGGTTCACGATCCCGAGCGGCTCGTACACCGACGGGCAGACGAAGGCCGTCGCCGCCGAGAGGATCTCGCGGATCTCGTGCACCGGTAGGAAGTCCCGCACCCAGAACACTCCACCGCGTTCGGCCGCCAGTTCGGCGACCGCATTCTTGACCTCTGCGGCGATCTCGGGGGTGTCGGGTGCCCCCGCGCAGAGGACCAGTTGAATCTCCGGGTCGAAGCGGTGTGCCGCGGCGATCAGGTGCGGGACACCTTTTTGGCGGGTGATACGGCCGACGAAGGCCACCATCGGCCGGGAGGTGTCCACGCCGAGTTCGTCGAGCACGGACTCTCCCGGATCGGTATCGGCCGGATACCAGACCCCGGTGTCGATACCGTTGCGCACGACGTGCACCCGGGCGGGATCCAGCGTGGGGTACACCGACAGCACGTCCTTGCGCATCCCGGCGCTGACCGCGATCACCGCGTCGGCGGCCTGCACGGCGGTGCGCTCGACCCATAGCGATACCTGGTAACCGCCGCCGAGCTGCTCGGCCTTCCACGGCCGCTTCGGCTCCAGGGAATGGGCCGTCAGGACATGCGGGATGCCGTGCAGCAGGGCGGCGAGGTGTCCAGCCATACCCGTGTACCAGGTGTGCGAATGCGCCACCGTGGCTCCGGCGGCCGCGTCGACCATCCGCAGGTCGCTCGACAACGTCGACAGCGCCGGGTTGGCATCCGCCAGCGCCGGGTCGGGCTGTTGCGCGAAGGCGGTGGACCGCGGCGCCCCCATGCAGTACACGTCCACCTGGCACAGCCGCCGCAGCTGGGAAACCAGTTCGGTCACATGGACCCCGGCTCCGCCGTAGACCTCGGGCGGGTACTCCCGCGTCATCATTGCCACCCGCATACGCTGACCGTAGTGCAGCCGTCGCCAGGCGAAACCCCGATTGCCCTAGCCGTTGCAGGCGGTGGTGGTTAGGTTTACTCCCATGAGGGAGTTGCCGCATGTGCTTGGCATCGTCCTCGCCGGGGGCGAGGGGAAGCGGCTGTACCCGTTGACGGCGGACCGGGCCAAACCCGCGGTCCCCTTCGGGGGCGCCTACCGGCTGATCGACTTCGTTTTGTCGAATCTCGTCAATGCCCGCTATCTGCGAATCTGCGTGCTGACCCAGTACAAGTCGCACTCCCTGGACCGCCACATCTCGCAGAACTGGCGGTTGAGTGGCCTGGCAGGGGAGTACATCACCCCGGTACCTGCCCAGCAGCGACTCGGCCCGCGCTGGTACACCGGCTCGGCCGACGCCATCCACCAGTCGCTCAACCTGATCTACGACGAGGATCCCGACTACATCGTGGTGTTCGGCGCCGACCACGTATACCGGATGGACCCCGAGCAGATGGTAAACTTCCACATCGAAAGCGGCGCCGGCGCAACGGTCGCGGGGATCCGGGTGCCGCGTACGGAAGCGCGCGCGTTCGGCTGCATCGACGCCGACGGTTCGGGACGGATCCGCAGTTTCGTGGAGAAGCCGGCCGACCCGCCCGGCACCCCGGACAACCCCGATCAGACCTTCGTCTCAATGGGGAACTACGTGTTCACCACGAAGGTGCTCATCGACGCGATCCGCGCGGACGCCGATGATGACACCTCCGATCACGACATGGGCGGCAACATCATTCCGAACCTGGTCGAGAACGGACTCGCCGCGGTCTATGACTTCAACGACAACGAGGTCCCCGGAGCCACCGAACGCGATCACGGGTACTGGCGCGACGTCGGGACACTGGATGCCTTTTACGACGCGCACATGGATCTGGTGTCGGTCCACCCGGTGTTCAACCTCTACAACAAAAGATGGCCAATCCGGGGGGAGTCGGAGAACCTGGCTCCGGCGAAGTTCGTCAACGGGGGCGCCGCCCAGGAGTCGGTGGTGGGCGCGGGAAGCATCATCTCGGCGGCATCGGTGCGCAACTCCGTGCTGTCGAGCAACGTGGTCATCGAGGACGGAGCCTATGTCGAGGGCAGCGTGCTGATGCCCGGCGTCCGGGTGGGCAGCGGGGCGGTGGTGCGCCGGGCGATCCTGGACAAGAACGTCGTCGTGGGACCCGGTGAAATGGTCGGGGTGGACCTGGAGCGTGACCGTAGCCGGTTCGCGATCAGTTCCGGCGGCGTTGTTGCCGTCGGCAAGGGCGTCTTCGTGTAGCTCCCCTCCCTGCGCGAGCAGACACAAAGGTCCCCAAAACTACGGCGTTTCGGGGTGGTTTACGTCTGCTCGGCGAAGAGGGCGACGGCGGGGACGGCGACGCAGCAGGCGGACCGCGGCCCAGATCAGTGCGATCAGCACTAGCAGGACCAGCGCCGGGATCAGGATCGCGATGAAGGTCAGGCCGACGCTGGTGACGTCCTCGATGGTGCTCAGCACGGGTGCGGCCACCCCGGCGGTGGCGACATTGGCCGCCGGTCGCACCGTCGTCTTCGTCAGGTGCACCACCAGTGCGGTCACCACCCCGATGGCCACCGGAACCCAGGCGCCCGTTCGCGCGAAATCGGCCGGATCGGTGACCGCCGCGGTCTGGGCGGCGGTGCCCGAGCCGAACACGATGCCGCCGGAGGTGGGCCGCACGAAGGTCTGCACCGCATCATTGACCGAATCCAGCGCCGGGATCTTGTCGGCCACGACCTCCACCACCAACAGCACCGCCACGATCGCCAGAACCCAGCCGTTCTCCAGCCAGGACCAGCCGGGTGGGAGGGTGATCAGGCGGGTGAACCTGCCCAGCAGGCCCATCAACAGCAAGGGGATGTAGGCGTTGAGTCCTGCCGCGGTGGCCAGACCGAAACCGGTCATCAATTCCATGCGGGGCCTCCTCAACCCAAGACGCCTGGCCGAACGGCCATCCGTTCAGGATGGACCGTCAGTGCACCCGGCCGGTGTTTTTCGGCGCATCCCGCAGGCGCACCGGGCAGGGCCCGTTCGATTCGGGGGCTGACGGTGCTGCTGGCGGGCACGGACTTTCGGATGGCAGTGTGGGGGCTGTGGGGTATTGCTCCCACAACCGATTAAGGAGTGTCATGGCAGCACCGCGCGTCGACTGGGATCTCGTCTACCAGCAGCAGACGCTGCCGCCCTGGAGTATCGGGGCGCCGCAGCCCGAGTTGGCTGCACTGATCGACCAGGGCAAGGTGCACGGGGAGGTCCTCGACGCCGGCTGCGGACATGCGGCGCTGTCGCTGGAACTGGCCCAGCGCGGATACACCGTGGTCGGGTTGGACATCAGCGCGACCGCGATCGCCCGGGCGGCGGCGACCGCAGCGGAACGCGGCCTTGCCAATGCCAGTTTCGCCCGGGTCGACATCACCGATTTCGGCGGCTACGACGGACGTTTCGACACGGTGATGGACTGCGGACTGCTGCACGCCCTGCCGATCGACCGCCGACAGTCCTACATCAACAGCATTCACCGTGCCGCCGCCCCGGGCGCATCGCTATACATCCTGGCGTTCGCGCCGCGCACATTCGGGCCCGATGTGCCCGGCCCCAACGGGTTCACCGCCGATGAACTGCGCGATACCGCCGCCAGTCGGTGGATCGTCGACGAGGTGCGTCCGGCGATGCTCTACGCCAACGACACCCACGCCGCCGACGGCCCGTCACCGCGCGGCGATGTGCAACGCACCCCGGACGGTCATCTGATGATGCCCGCCTTCCTGCTCAGCGCTCACAAAGGGTGACCGCGGATGCCTGAGGTCGAGCGTGATGGGGCGGCGGGCTTCTAGTCCCGGGCCGCGATCAGCACGCCGTCGCCGAGTGGCACCAGCACGGGGTTGAGCCGGTCGTCCTCGGCGATCAGGCGCGCGGCCTCGCGTACGGCGGTCACCTCGGCGTCGTGGGCGGCCGGATCGCCCGCCCGGCCGTCGAGTGACGCCCGGTGCACGACGATCACCCCGCCGGGGCGCAGTAGGCGAACCCCTTCGGTGACGAACTGCGACTGCTGGGTGGGCGTGGCGTCGATGAAGACCAGATCGTAGGACTCATCGGCGAGTCGGGTGAGGACTTCCTGGGCGCGTCCGGCGATGAGCCGGGTCCGTCCGGGGCCGATGCCGGCCTCGGTGAAGGCCAGCTTCGCCAGCCGCTGATGCTCCGGTTCGACGTCGATCGTGGTGAGAACGCCGTCCTCGCGCATCCCGGACAGCAGCCACAACCCGCTCACCCCGGCCCCGGTTCCGACCTCCACTACCGCCCGGCCACCGGAGAGCCGTGCCAGCAGGCTCAGTAGCGCGCCGACAGCCGGGGTCACCGCCCCCGCTCCGGCGTCGACGGCGCGCTCGCGCGCGGCGGAGACAATCTCGTCCTCGGAGATCGAGGCCTCGGCGTGAGTGAGAACCCGGTCGGCCCGGCTGCGCGCCGGTTCCTCGCTGGTGGACATTCTCAGCAGCGTAGATCAAGTGCGGCGGCTCGTGGGCAGGCGCGCCAAGCCGGCCACCAGACGGGTAGACACGCCGATAGAAGCATGTCTAAGAAAATTGCTCATAAATGACGTTCCGCTGCCATTTGCCCAGTTGAAAGCCCATTAAGGCTGTGTTTCTCAGTCAACGTTCAGTTTGCCCATAGCGGACGCACAAGGGGGTAGGGCATGCTAACCCGCATGACGATCCGAACCTGCTGGACGGGGAATACCCCTCGACGGGTTGGTGTTATGCCTCATGACGCGCCCAGCGCCTCGGCGTACGAGACCAGGGCGCATAAGACCAAGCCGCTTGAGCGAGGAGAGGATCCCACGACCACCACACTGATGACACCGGTCACCATGTCGCACGTCGGTGAGAACGACACCGACGGCTGGGTTGAGCCGTCCGAGGAGTTGCAGGGCACCGCGGTGTTCGACGCGACCGGCGATCGCACGGCGATGCCGTCCTGGGACGAACTGGTGCGTCAGCATGCCGACCGGGTCTACCGGCTCGCCTACCGGCTGTCCGGCAACCGGCATGATGCGGAGGATCTCACTCAGGAGACCTTCATCAGGGTGTTCCGTTCGGTGAAGAACTATCAGCCCGGCACGTTCGAGGGCTGGCTGCACCGCATTACCACCAACCTTTTCCTTGACATGGTCCGTCGGCGTGCGCGCATTCGCATGGAGGCGCTGCCGGACGACTACGACCGGGTTCCCGCCGACGAGCCCAATCCCGAGCAGATCTATCACGACTCACGGCTGGGGCCGGACTTGCAGGCGGCACTGGATTCACTGCCGCCGGAATTCCGTGCCGCAGTGGTCCTCTGCGACATCGAGGGCCTGTCCTACGAGGAGATCGGGGCAACTCTCGGAGTCAAACTGGGCACCGTGCGCAGCCGGATCCACCGTGGTCGGCAGGCGTTGCGCGACTACCTGGCCGCCAACGGGCGCGCTCAGGCCGAGTCGGCCTGACGCGCCACGCCCCGAGTAACCGTCCCAGCATGTCATCACGGCATTTTCGCGCTACATTCGATCTGAGCGCGTCGCGGCGCCGATCCGTTGCTGCGAACGCGACGGGGTGCCGGAGAGGAGCGCAGGCGATGGTCGATCCGGGAGACGTCTTCCGCCGCGCACTGTCCTGGCTGCCGGCGAATTTCGTCTCGGTCGACGGCTCCGCGCTCAATGCCCCGCGGCAGTTCAGTTCCACCGAGCATCTCTCCAGCGAGGCCGTCGCCGCCTATGTCGACGGCGAACTGCCGATGAAGGCCCACCTGCGGGCGGGCGGTCATCTGTCGTTGTGCCCGCAGTGCGCCGCAGAGGTGGAGGCCCAAAGTCAGGCCCGCGCCGTGCTGAGGGAATCCCGCCCGGTCACCATGCCCAGCACCCTGATGGGGATGCTGTCCCAGATCCCGCAGTCCGCCCCCGACGAGCCGGTGCTCCCGCTCGACGGTCAACCGGGCCGCGGCGCACCCCGGGGCCGGCGCAAGCGCCGGTAGGGTGAAGGTCACCACCGAGCGGCGTTTCCCGCTGTTGCGCTGCTCCGCGTTCGGATACCCAGCGTTCGGATAGAGGTTGATTTTGAGTCCCAGCAAGGACACTTCCGGCGGCGGCCACCGGCTGGCGCCCCGACCCGTCTCCCGGCCCCCGGTGGATCCGGAGTCGACCAAAACCTTCGGCCGGCCGAGCGGCGTCGAGGGGTCGTTCGTCGCCGAGGAACTCCGCCCGGCCGCCTACCGGGGCTCCGAGACCTTCACCCCCGCCAAGAGGTCGCCCGACCCGGTGCTTGAGGAGGCTTTCGGCCGACCGTTTCCCGGTGGTGAGTCGCTGCAGCGCCATCCCGCAGACGCCGGTGCACTCGACGGTGAGGCTGAGGGCCCGGGGGATCCGGACGACCCTTGGCGCGACCCGTCGGCCGGCGTCGCGTTGGGCGTCCCCGCGCTGGAACGGGCCGCACCGGTCGCCATCGGCCCGCCTCCGGGGAAGCTGGGGGTGCGCGACGTGCTCTTCGGCGGAAGGGTCTCCTACGCGGCGCTGGCCGTTCTGGGCATCCTCGCGCTGCTGATCGGGCTGGCCGGGGGCTGGGTCGGACGTACCACTGCCGAGGTGGTGGAGGCCTTCACCACTTCTAAGGTCACTTTGTCGACCAGCGACAACGGCGAGGTTCCCGAGGGCCGGATCGCGAAGGTGGCGGCGTCCGTGGCCGATTCGGTGGTGACCATCGAAGCCAAGAGCGACGAGGAGGGCGCGCAGGGATCCGGGGTGATTGTTGACGGTCGCGGCTACATCGTCACCAACAACCACGTCATCTCGGAGGCGGCCGCCAGTCCGAGCAAGTTCAAGATGACGGTGGTGTTCAACGACGGCACCGAGGTGCCGGCCAACCTCGTCGGGCGCGATCCCAAGACCGATCTGGCCGTGCTCAAGGTGGACAACGTCGACAACCTCACGGTGGCCAAGTTCGGCGACTCCAGCAAGCTGAGGGTCGGCGAGGAAGTGATCGCCGCCGGTGCGCCGCTGGGTCTGCGCAGCACCGTCACCCACGGCATCATCAGCGCGTTGAATCGTCCGGTTCCGCTGTCCGGCGATGGGTCGGACACCGACACCGTCATCGACGCCGTACAGACCGACGCCTCGATCAACCACGGCAACTCCGGCGGGCCGCTGATCAACATGAATTCCGAGGTGATCGGGATCAACACCGCGGGCAAATCGTTGTCCGACAGTGCCAGCGGGCTGGGCTTCGCCATCCCGGTCAACGAGGTCAAGGAAACCGTCGAGACGCTGATCAAGGACGGCAAGATCGCGCATCCCACGCTGGGTCTGACCGCCCGGTCGGTCAGCAACGATCTGGCCAACGGCGCCCAGGTGGCCAATGTCAAAGCCGGCGGCCCGGCCGACAAGGCCGGGATCAAGGAGAACGACGTCGTGGTCAAGGTCGGCAACCGCGAGGTGGCTGACGCCGACGAGTTCGTCGTGGCGGTCCGCCAACTCAAGATCGGCCAGGACCAGCCGATCGAGGTCGTCCGGGAGGGCCGCAAGGTGACGTTGATGGTGAACCCGGGTGCGGACAACTGACCTAAGGGACGTCTGACGATGTTCGCCAACATCGGGTGGGGCGAGATGCTCCTGCTGGTCGTCGTCGGCCTGGTGGTACTGGGGCCGGAACGGCTGCCCGGCGCCATCAGTTGGGCGGCGGGGGCGATCCGGCAGGCCCGCGACTATCTCACCGGTGCCACCAAAGAACTACGCGAGGAACTCGGCCCCGAGTTCGAGGATTTGCGTCAGCCGCTCAGCGAGTTGCAGAAGCTCCGTGGGATGACCCCCCGGGCGGCGATCACCAAGCATCTCCTCGACGGTGACGACTCGCTGCTCACCGGGAATTTCGACGGCCCGCCGGCGGGGCAGGAGCGCGGCGAGCGGAGAACGGAGAAACCGCAGAGCACGCCCGCTGCGCCCCAGACCCCCGGTGCCCCGGCCCCGTTCGACTCCGACGCGACCTGAGGCCGCTAACGGCCCGCAGGGTCCAGACCCAGCGACATCCCGGCCAGGCCGCGCCGCCGAGCCGCCAGTTTGTCGGCGATGCCGCGCAGGGCGCTGCCCGCCGCGGAGTCCGGTGCCGACAACACCAGCGGGACGCCAGAGTCGCCGGCCGAAACCAGCGCCGGATCGAGCGGGACCTTGCCCAGCAGGGGGACGTCGGCTCCAACGGCCCGGGTCAGCCGCTCGGCCACCTGCTCGCCTCCTCCCTCGCCGAAGATCTGCATGGTCGTGCCGTCGGGCAGGAGAAGACCGGACATGTTCTCCACCACCCCGACGATGCGCTGACGGGTCTGCAGCGCGATCGCACCGGCGCGCTCAGCCACCTCCGCGGCCGCAGCCTGCGGGGTGGTGACCACGATGATCTCCGCCCCCGGCAGCAGTTGGGCCACCGAGATGGCCACGTCCCCGGTGCCCGGCGGCAGGTCCAGCAGCAACACGTCCAGATCGCCCCAATAGACGTCGGCCAGGAACTGCTGCAGCGCGCGGTGCAGCATCGGCCCGCGCCAGACGACCGGGGTGTTGCCCTGGGTGAACTGCGCGATGGAGATGACCTTCACCTCGTGGGCGATCGGTGGCAGGATCATCGACTCCACCTGGGTGGGCCGGTCGGTCGTGCCCATCATCCGCGGTACCGAATGGCCGTAGATGTCGGCGTCGAGCAGGCCGACGGCCAGGCCGCGGGCGGCCAGGGCGGCCGCGAGGTTGACGGTGACGCTGGACTTGCCGACGCCTCCCTTGCCCGAGGCCACCGCGTACACCCGGGTCAGTGATCCGGGCTGAGCGAAAGGGATGACCGGTTCGGCCGACAGGCCCTGGTCGCCGCGAAGTTGTTTGCGCAACTCCGTGCGCTGCTCGTCGTTCATCACGTCGAGGTCCACGCTGATCGCCCCGGTGCCGGGCACGTCGGCGACCGCGGCGGTGACCCGGTCGGTGATCTCAGCCTTCTTCGGGCACGCCGCGGTGGTCAAGTAGATCTCGACATGCGTGGCACCGTCAGCGCCGACGGTGACGTTCTTGACCATGTTGAGTTCGGTGATCGGCCGACGCAGTTCGGGGTCGATGACCTTGGCCAGGGCGGTGCGGACGGCTCGTTCCAGTTCGGTGCTCATCGCAGCCGAGTCTAGAGCCGTCCCGTTCGGCGGGTCCGCCGGGGAACTCGAAGCGTCCAGAGTGCAGGCAGCCCGAGGTCAGGCGGCGGGGCCGGGCAGCGCGCCGTGCACCGGAGGCACATTGGCGGGCGGCGCGGCGGCGGGGGCCGGAGCCATCCACGGCGGGGTCTGCGGACCCGGCACCGCGGGTGCTTCGGCGGCGGCCGGCGGCATACCGGGCAG
>JAGQTO010000118.1 GCA_020439025.1 Mycobacterium sp.
CATGACCAAGATCGTGGCGCTGCGAGCCAAGGCCAAAAAGGAGTTCGCCGAACGGGAGGGCGTGAACCTCACCTACCTGCCGTTCATCGCCCGCGCCGTCATCGACGCGCTCAAGGCCCATCCCAATATCAACGCCAGCTACAACGAGGACACCGGCGAGATCACCTACTACGACGCCGAGCACCTCGGTTTCGCCGTTGACACCGAGCAGGGCCTGCTCTCGCCGGTGGTCCACAACGCCGGAGACCTGTCGCTGGCCGGACTGGCACGCGCGATCAACGACATCGCCGCCCGCGCCCGTTCCGGCAACCTGAAGCCCGACGAGCTGTCCGGCGGCACCTTCACCATCACCAATATCGGCAGCCAGGGCGCGCTGTTCGACACCCCGATCCTGGTTCCGCCGCAGGCCGCCATGCTCGGTACCGGCGCGATCGTCAAGCGTCCGCGGGTGATCGTCGACGAGTTCGGCAACGAGTCGATCGGCGTCCGCTCGATCTGCTACCTGCCGCTGACCTACGACCATCGCCTCATCGACGGCGCCGACGCCGGCCGTTTCCTGACCACGGTCAGGAAACGTCTGGAGGAAGGCGAGTTCGAAGCCGAACTCGGGCTCTAGAGGCGGTCGGCTCAGCGGTGGGTGGACAAGCCGGGACTTCGACCGTCGCCATCGCCGGCTCGTCCGGCGTGATCGGATCGGCTCTGGTGGCCGCGCTGCGCTCGGCAGACCACCGGGTGCTGCGGATCGTGCGGCGATCCCCGTCCGGCCGCGACGAATTGTTCTGGGATCCGGGCAGCGGTGAGTTCGATCCGGCCGGCCTGAACGGTGTCGACGCCGTGGTCAACCTGTGCGGGGTCGGTGTCGGCGACCGGCGCTGGTCCGGCGCGTTCAAGCAGGCCCTGCGCGACAGCCGTATCGACCCGACCGAAGTGATCTCCGCGGCGGTGGTGGAGGCCGGCGTCCCGACGCTCGTCAACGCCAGCGCGGTGGGCTACTACGGCGACACCGGCAACCAGATCATCGATGAATCCGCCCCACCCGGAGCGGGTTTCCTGGCGCAGCTGTGCGTGGACTGGGAGGCCGCCACCCGGCCGGCCGAAGCGGCCGGGGTCAGGGTGGTGCTCGCCCGCACCGGCCTGGTGCTCTCCCCCACCGGAGGAGTGCTCGGCAAGCTCAAGCCGCTGTTCGGGCTGGGGTTGGGCGGGCGGTTGGGCGCCGGTAGGCAGTACATGCCGTGGATCAGCCTGGAGGACGAGGTTCGCGCGCTGCTGTTCGCCATCGGTAATGAGGGGTTGTCGGGGCCGGTGAACTTCACCGGGCCCGCTCCGGTGACCAACGCCGAGTTCACCGCGGCGCTGGGCCGGGCCATGAACCGGAAAGCACCCTGGCCGGTACCCGGGTTCGCGCTGAAGACCCTGCTGGGTGAGTTCGCCGAGGAGGGCCTGCTCGGCGGTCAGCGAGCCATCCCCGCCGCCCTGGAGCGTGCGGGCTTCGTGTTCCACCACAACACCATCGGCGAGGCTCTCGCCTATGCCACGGGGTCGGCGCGGGGGTAGTACCGTCGGGGCGGTGCGGCAGTCCATCCGCTCCAGCGACAGCCCGGTGCAGATCCGGCAACTCGGCGTGCTCGGGTACCCCGAGGCCTGGCAGTTGCAGCGCGAGATCGCGGAGGCTCGGGGGGCCGGTGGCGCCGACACCCTCCTGCTGCTCGAACACCCGCCGGTCTACACCGCCGGCAAGCGCACCGAGGCGCACGAGCGCCCCGTCGACGGCACTCCCGTGGTCGACACCGACCGAGGCGGGAAGATCACCTGGCACGGGCCCGGACAGCTGGTCGGCTATCCGGTCGTCGGGCTGGCCCAACCCATGGACGTACTGAATTACGTTCGGCGCCTGGAACAGTCGGTGATCAGCGTGTGCGCCGAACTCGGGCTGGAGGCCGGCCGGGTCGACGGCCGCTCCGGGGTGTGGCTGCCGGCCGGTTCCGGTCGGCCGGACCGCAAGATCGCCGCGATCGGCATCCGGGTGGCGCGCGGCACCACACTGCACGGATTCGCCCTGAACTGCGATTGCGACCTTTCGGCCTTCAACAGGATCGTGCCGTGCGGCATCGCCGACGCCGGGGTGACGTCATTGAGTGCCGAACTCGGCCGGCGAGTCGGCGTCGAGGAGGTCCGGACCCGGGTCGCCGAGGCGGTCTGCGACGCCCTCGACGGCCGGCTGGCCGTGCCCGGTCCCGTAGCATCGCAGCCATGAGCGTCGGACCGGGTGACCGCAAGCTCCTGCGCCTCGAGGTGCGCAATGCCCAGACCCCGATCGAACGCAAACCCCCGTGGATAAAGACGCGGGCGCGGATGGGCCCGGAGTACACCGCGTTGAAGGGCCTGGTCCGCCGGGAGGGCCTGCACACCGTCTGCGAGGAAGCCGGTTGCCCCAACATCTTCGAATGCTGGGAGGACCGCGAGGCCACCTTCCTGATCGGCGGCGAGCAGTGCACGCGCCGCTGTGACTTCTGCCAGATCGACACCGGCAAGCCGGCCGAACTCGACCGCGACGAGCCGCGCCGGGTGGCCCAGAGCGTTGCCGCGATGGGCCTGAAGTACGCCACCGTCACCGGGGTGGCCCGCGACGACCTGCCCGACGGCGGGGCCTGGCTGTACGCCGAGACGGTGCGCGCCATCAAGGAACTCAACCCGTCGACCGGGGTGGAGTTGCTGGCGCCGGACTTCAACGGCGAGCCGACCCTGTTGCGACAGGTGTTCGATTCCCGACCGGAGGTCTTCGCCCACAATCTGGAGACGGTCCCGCGGATCTTCAAACGGATCCGACCGGCGTTCCGCTACCAGCGCAGCCTCGACGTGCTCACCGCGGCCCGGGAGTTCGGCCTGGTCACCAAGAGCAACCTCATCCTGGGCATGGGCGAGACCATCGATGAGGTGCATACCGCGTTGGCCGACCTGCACGACGCCGGCTGCGACATCGTCACCATCACCCAGTACCTGCGGCCCTCACCGCGGCACCACCCTGTCGAACGATGGGTCACCCCCGAGGAGTTCGTCGAACTGGCCGGCTATGCCGAGGGGTTGGGATTCGCGGGAGTCCTGGCCGGGCCGCTGGTGCGTTCCTCCTACCGGGCCGGGCGTCTCTACGCGCAGGCCGCCGCCACACACCGGCTTCCGGAGGCGACTCCGGCCCGCGACTGACGGCACGCTACGTATCCTTGACAGCTATGGCGAAGTCCCGCACGCCCGCCCAGACCAAGGCGGCAAAAGCAGAAGCCAAGGCCGCACGTAAGGCAGCCTCGAAGCAGCGCCGCACCCAGTTGTGGCAGGCCTTCCAGATGCAGCGCAAGGAGGACAGCCGGCTGCTGCCCTATATGGTCGGCTCCTTCGTGGTGATCGTCGCCGCGTCGGTGGCCGTCGGCCTGCTGATCGGAGGGTTCACCGAGTACCTGATGATCGTGCTCGGCGTCGTGCTCGGCGTCCTCGTCGCGTTCATCATCTTCGGCCGGCGCGCGCAGAAGAACGTCTACCGCAAGGCCGAGGGGCAGGCCGGTGCCGCCGCCTGGGCCCTGGACAACCTTCGCGGCAAGTGGCGGGTGACCCCTGGCGTCGCTGCCACCGGTCATCTCGACGCGGTGCACCGGGTGATCGGCCGGCCAGGGGTGATCTTCGTCGGCGAGGGTTCCGCGTCGCGGGTCAAGCCGCTGCTGGCCCAGGAGAAGAAGCGCACCGCGCGCCTGATCGGCGAGATACCGATCTACGACGTGATCATCGGCAACGGCGAGGGCGAGGTGCCGCTGGCCAAGCTGGAACGCCACCTGACCCGGCTGCCGGCCAACATCACCGTCAAGCAGATGGACATCCTGGAGTCCAAGCTGACCGCGCTCGGCAGCAGGATGGGTCCCGCGGCCGCGATGCCGAAGGGCCCGCTGCCCTCGCAGGCCAAGATGCGCGGGGTACAGCGCACCGTTCGGCGGCGCTAACTTTTGCCCGTGAGTGAGGACGCACGCACAAGAAGTGCGAGAAGCGCTCTGCGAAGTTCCTCACTCAACGGAGAACAACGGCCGTCGCGGTGGCCCTGTCCTGGATGCCGCGGCCGTCGCCGTCGGTGAAAAGCGCCGGGATCACCAGCGCGATCAGCAGCCCGCGGACGGCGGCCCGGCCGGCACCGACGTGAAGGCGGTTGTCGATGGAAGCGACCCGCAGCCCGAGCACGTACTGGCCGGGAGTGAACCCGAACAGGCGCACCGAGACCACTCCGAGGACGAACCAGATAAGCAGCACCGCCGTCCCCAGGAACGACGTGCCGTACCAGCCGCCGGCCAGGCCGAGCCCGGCCAGGCCGTAGGAGATCAGCCAGTCCACCAGCAGCGCCCCGATCCGCCGCCAGATGCCGGCGATCGACCCGGGTCCGGTTTCCGGCAGGCCCAGCCGGGCACCCGGGTAACCCTCGCCGGAGCCGGGTGACTGCGGTCCGGACAACCAGGACCCGAGTTCACGTGCCATGGGCACAAGGATAGGGGCTCCCCGATGCGTAACGTCCGCGCAACATTCGGTTGACGGACGTGCAACATCGGCTCCATACCGTCAGCGCGAGCCTCTCAAGTGAACAGGAGTAACTACGTGGCAGACAAGACAGCCGACGACATCATCAAGAAGATCAAGGACGAGAAAGTCGAATACGTCGACATCCGTTTCTGCGATCTTCCCGGTGTCGTCCAGCACTTCTCGATTCCGGCTACTGCGTTCGACGAGAGCGTGTTCGAGGATGGTCTGGCCTTCGACGGCTCCTCGGTCCGCGGCTTCCAGTCGATCCATGAGTCGGACATGATGCTCTTGCCCGACCCCGCGACCGCGCGTATCGACCCGTTCCGGGCGGCCAAGACCCTCAACCTCAACTTCTTCGTGCACGACCCGTTCACCCGGGAGCCGTACTCGCGCGACCCGCGCAACATCGCCCGCAAGGCCGAGAACTACCTGGCCTCCACCGGCATCGCCGACACCGCCTATTTCGGCGCCGAGGCAGAGTTCTACATCTTCGACTCGGTCGCCTTCGACTCCCAGATGAACGGCACCTTCTACGAGGTCGATTCGGAGTCGGGCTGGTGGAACACCGGCGAGCCCTTCGAGGCCGACGGCAGCCCGAACCGCGGCTACAAGGTGCGCCCGAAGGGCGGCTACTTCCCCGTCGCGCCCTATGACCACTACGTCGACCTGCGCGACGAGATGGCCACCAACCTCATCAACGCCGGGTTCACCCTCGAACGTGGCCACCACGAGGTCGGTACCGCCGGTCAGGCCGAGATCAACTACAAGTTCAACACCATGCTGCACGCCGCCGACGACGTGCTGCTGTTCAAGTACATCATCAAGAACACCGCCTGGCAGGCCGGCAAGACCGTCACCTTCATGCCCAAGCCGCTGTTCGGCGACAACGGTTCGGGCATGCACGTGCACCAGTCGCTGTGGAAGGACGGCAAGCCGCTGTTCCACGACGAGTCGGGTTATGCCGGGCTGTCCGACACCGCACGGCACTACATCGGCGGTATCCTGCATCACGCTCCGTCGCTGCTGGCCTTCACCAACCCGACGGTGAACTCCTACAAGCGGCTGGTGCCGGGCTACGAGGCGCCGATCAACCTGGTCTACAGCCAGCGCAACCGGTCGGCCTGCGTGCGTATCCCGATTACCGGCAACAACCCCAAGGCCAAGCGTCTGGAGTTCCGTTGCCCGGACAGCTCCGGCAACCCGTACCTGGCGTTCGCGGCGATGCTGATGGCCGGTATCGACGGGATCAAGCGCAAGCTGGAGCCGCAGGCCCCGATCGACAAGGACCTCTACGAGCTCCCGCCGGACGAGGCCGCCAACATCCCGCAGGCACCGACCTCGCTGTCCGCGGTGATCGACCGGCTCGAGGCAGACCACGACTACCTCACCGAGGGCGGCGTGTTCACCTCCGACCTGATCGAGACCTGGATCTCGTTCAAGCGGGAGAACGAGATCCTGCCGGTGCAGATCCGCCCTCACCCCTACGAGTTCTCGCTGTACTACGACTGCTGAGTCAGCT
>JAGQTO010000409.1 GCA_020439025.1 Mycobacterium sp.
GGTGAATCAGCCCGCGCGCCGGCTACTGCGCCCGCTGGTCGGGGTGTGGTCCGGGCCTGGCGCCCCGGTTGCTTCGACACGCCTCGCGCCTGCGTTGCGTGCGCCCGGCTGCCGGTGGAGGCCGTCGATTCCGCTTCGGTGTCGGCGCAAGCGGTGGCAACCGTGAACCACGCCGACCCCACGCCGAGGGCCACTGCGAGTCCGGCGACCCGTCCCACGAATCTCGATGCCCCCACGGCGGAACTCCTCACGTTTGCGGCGCTCCGGAGCGGCGGTGCTCCCGGGCGGTGAAACCGGACCGTACAGCAAAAAGACCCGGAAAATGCGGCTCTTCTGAGCCTTCCGTGGGTCGGTTTCGGCGCGGATGGGCAGCATGAGGGTCTGGCGGGCGCTGCCGGCAATTACTCCACGAGCAGTCGCTTCCTACGGTCTAAACTCCATCGGATGGCGATGGGACCGCGCGACGAGCACAGGTCCGGCTACCGGGGCTCCACCAAGGGGCTTCGTTGGGCGTTGGCGTTGGTGTCCGTGATCGCTCTGGCTTCAACGATTGCCGCGGTGACGCTGTGGCTCAAACCCCGTCACGCCGAGCAGTCTGCTCCCGGCCAGCATGCCGGGCAGGCTCCACTCGACCAGAAGGCGTCCACCGGGGTGCCCCGCGCCGACCTGGAGCAGATCACCGGCCAAGAGGTAAGGCTGAAATTTCCCGGGCCACCCGTTCGGGTCACCTGCCCCGATGGCCTGCCGGCCAAGGTCGGCGCATCCGAGGATTGCGTGCTCCGTCGCTTCGGCAATGAGTTCCGCCTGACCATCACCATCACCAAGGTCACATCACCCAGTGACGTGAACTGGACGTTTACGTTGGGTGAGAAGCTTCCAGGATCGTGAGGCTCCTTAGCTGGGAGTTTCGACTATCGCGGGTCTTCACCCCGCCGGTAGGGTCGGTCCATGGCCGAGGATTTCCAGGACGCCGCATCAGCCCGCGAGATCCTCCGGGACTCCTTCACCCGGATCATCGAGCACGTCGACGATGTCACCGACGGCCTGTCCGACGAGGTCTCCTTCTTCCGGCCGGCCCCGGAGGCCAACAGCATCTGCTGGCTGATCTGGCACAGTGCCCGGATCCAGGACGCGCAACTTGGCCAGATCGCCGGCGTGGAGCAGGTCTGGTTCACCGGCGGATGGGTCGACCGGTTCGGGCTGGATCTGCCGCGCGACGCCCACGGCTACGGCCACACCTCAGATGAGGTGGCCAAGGTCCGGGCGCCGGCCGATCTGCTGGCCGGCTATTACCACGCCGTGCACAAGATGACCCTCGAATACATCGCCAGCGTCACCGCCGCCGAACTCGCCCGAGTCGTCGACGAGCACTGGAATCCGCCGGTGACCGCGAGCGTCCGTCTGGTGAGCATCGTCGACGATTGCGCCCAGCACCTCGGCCAGGCGAAGTATGTCCGGGGGATCGCCGGATGAGCGGCACTGGCTACGATGGCGCCCATGATGCGCTCGGCCGCAACGGTTCTGATGTGGCTGGTCACCACGGTGCTGTTGGCGGCGTCGATCCCCGCGGCCTGGGCGCAGCTGAATCTGGTTGACCGCGGGGGCTATACCGCGCTGGCCGAGCGTGCCGCCGCCGACCCGCAGTTGCAGACCGCGATGGCCGGGGAGCTGACGGCGCAGGTGGGCAGGTTGGGTTCCGGGGTCGACTCCACCGTCGTGAGCCGTATCGCCACCGCCTACACCTCCAGCACGGCATTCCCGCGGCAGTTCGCCGAGGCCAACGACTTCGCCCACCGCTGGCTGTTCACCAACACGGTTCCGGCGACCGTCGATCCGCAGGGCCGCTGGGTGATCGACCTCGCCCCGATGCTCTCCGATGCGGCCTTCGCCCAGACCCTGCGCGACTTCGACATCACGGTGCCCTCATCGGTGCCGATCCCGCTGACCGACGACGCTCCCTCCTTCCTACGCCCGGGCGCATTCCGGATGGCCGGACAGTGGGGCCCGTGGCTGAGTCTGGGCCTCGCCGTCCTCGCCGCGGCGAGCGCCCTGCTGACGGTGTTCGCGGCGCGGGCTCGCGGCAAGGCGATTGCGGCACTGGGGGTCTCGGGGCTCATCGTCGGCGCTGCGGGCTGGGCGGGAATCGCGATCGGGCAGGGGCATCTCCGCGAAGCGCTGAACAACACCTCGGGAACCACCCGCAGGGTCGCCGACGTCATGGTGGCGACCGCCCAGGACAGCATGCACCAGTGGCTCAACGTGACGCTGATCGTCGGCGGCGGGCTGGTGATCGTCGGGGTGATCGTCTCACTGCTGACTGGCCTGGCCCGCACGTCCTAGGGTGGCGTGCAGGAACGAGTACGACAGTGCGCTTTTGAACGCGGTCTGGGCATTGTCGGCGGCGCCGGCGTGCCCGCCCTCGACATTTTCGTAGTACCAGACCGTGTGCCCGGCCTCGGTGAGGGCGGCGGTCATCTTGCGCGCATGGCCGGGATGCACGCGGTCGTCGCGGGTCGAGGTCGTCATCAGCACCGGGGGACAGCTCCGCTCGGCGCTGATGTTCTGGTAGGGCGAGTACTCGGAGATGAACGCCCAGTCGTCGGGGTCGTCGGGATCGCCGTACTCGGCCACCCACGACGCCCCGGCCAGCAGCAGGTGGAACCGCTTCATATCCAGCAGCGGCACCTGGCACACCAGCGCGCCGAACAACTCCGGATACTTGGTCGCCATGATGCCCATCAGCAGCCCGCCGTTGCTGCCGCCCTGTGCGCCGAGCAGCTCCGGGGTGGTGATCCCCCGTTCGACCAGGTCCCGGGCCACCGCGGCGAAGTCCTCGGCCACCTTGTGCCGGCCCTCGCGCATCGCCTGGGTGTGCCAGCCCGGGCCGTACTCGCCCCCGCCACGGATGTTGGCCAGCGCGTAGGTGCCGCCCCGCTCCAGCCACAACCGGCCCAGCACTCCGGCGTAGCCGGGGGTCTGGGACACCTCGAAACCGCCGTAGCCGCCCAGCAGGGTCGGCTGCGGTGACTGGCAATCATCCTGTCCGACAACGAAATACGGAACCCGGGTGCCGTCGTCGGAGGTCGCGAAGTACTGCCGCACGGTCAGGCCGGCGGAGTCGAAGAACGCCGGGGCGGTCTTGATCACCTCGAAATGGCCGTCGGTGGTGCCGTACAACAACCGTGACGGGGTCAGAAACCCGCTGGAATCGAGGAAGATCTCATCGCCGGTGTGGTCGGCGGTGACGATCGCGGTGTTGCTGTTGGGCTCCAGGCCGCGGGCCGGGGTGCGGGTCCAGGTGCGCGGGGTGACGATGTCGACGCGGCTGGCGACATCGGTGAGGGTGACCATCACCAGCCGGTCCCGGGTCCAGGCGTACTGGTGCAGGCAGGTGTGTTCGTCGGGCTCGAATACCGTCGCCAATTCCGCTGTGCCGTCGATGAATTGCTCGTAGTCGGCCGCCAGCAGGGAGCCGGCCCGATAGAAGCCGGAGGGATGGTTCCAGTCGGTGCGCAATTCGATCAGGATCCAGTCCCGGTGCACCGCGACACTCGCGTCCGATGGGGCGTCGAGGTGGATGAGTTCACCGGAGCACAGTTGGTAGACGAGATCGTTGAAGAAGTCGACGGCCCGGTAGATCAGGGTGCGTTCGTACCCGGGTGTGCGGTCCACACCGGCGGACACGATCACGTCGGTCGGGGCGCCGGTGAACAGTGTTTCCGCCTCCTCCAGCGACTGTCCCCGCCGCCAGCGCTTGAGCACCCGGGGGTAGCCGGACTCGGTCAGCGATCCGGGGCCGAAGTCGGTTCCCACCAGCAGGGTGTCCGGGTCCTCCCAGGTCACTCGGGACTTCGCCTCCGGCAGCGCGAAGCCATCGGGTACGAATGTTGCCGTCCGCATGTCGAATTCGCGGACCACCGTCGCGTCGGAACCGCCGCGGGACAGCGAGATCAGCGCCAGCGTGTGGTCGGGGTCGAGGACGTCGGCGCCGGCCCACACCCAGTTCTCGTCCTCCGCGTGCGCCAGGGCGTCGACGTCGATGAGGATCTCCCAGTCGGTCTCATCGCTGCGGTAGCTGTGCAGTGTGGTGCGCCGCCACAGTCCGCGAGGGTTGTCGGCGTCCCGCCAGAAGTTGTAGAGGTGTTCCCCGCGGCGGCGAACGTAGGGGATGCGGGTGTCGGTGTCGAGCACCTCCAAGGCCTCGGCACGCATCCGCTCGAAGGTCTCATCGCCGAACCGTCCGATGGTGGCCTGGTTGCGTTCGTGCACCCAGTCCAACGCGTCGCGCCCGTCGATGTCTTCCAGCCACAAATGGGGGTCCTCGGCCATGCCGCCATTGTTGCGCCTGGAGGTAGTGTGACCTGCATTACATGCCCCGATCCCAAGGAATCCGCCGATGACCGTTTACGCACGTCCGGGTGCCTCCGGCGCGCTGATGTCCTTCCCTGGCCGCTATGAGAACTTCATCGGCGGACAATGGACGCCGCCCGCCGAAGGCCGCTACTTCGAAAATCCCTCCCCGGTCACCGGCGAGGTGTTCTGCGAGGTGGCCCGGTCGACGTCGGCCGATGTGGAGAGGGCCCTCGACGCCGCCCACGCCGCCGCACCGGCGTGGGGCAGGACCACCGTCGCCGAGCGGGCGTTACTGCTCAACCGGATCGCCGACCGGATCGAGACGAATCTGGAGCAGGTCGCACTGGCGGAGTCCTGGGACAACGGCAAGCCGATCCGCGAGACGCTCAACGCCGACATCCCGTTGGCGGTGGATCACTTCCGCTACTTCGCGGCGGCCATCCGGGCCCAGGAGGGATCGCTGAGCCAGATCGACGACGACACCGTCGCCTACCACTTCCACGAGCCGCTCGGCGTGGTCGGCCAGATCATCCCCTGGAACTTCCCGATCCTGATGGCGGTCTGGAAGCTCGCTCCCGCGCTGGCCGCCGGCAACGCCGTGGTGCTCAAACCGGCCGAGCAGACGCCGGCCTCGGTGATGTTCCTGATCTCACTGATCGCCGATCTGCTGCCGCCGGGCGTGGTCAACGTGGTCAACGGGTTCGGTGTGGAAGCCGGCAAGCCGCTGGCCTCCAGTGATCGCATTGCCAAGATCGCCTTCACCGGAGAGACCACGACCGGGCGGCTCATCATGCAGTACGCCAGCCAGAACCTGATCCCGGTCACCCTCGAGCTCGGCGGAAAGAGCCCGAACATCTTCTTCTCCGATGTGATGGCCGCCGAGGACGACTTCCAGGACAAGGCGCTGGAAGGCTTCACGATGTTCGCCCTGAACCAGGGCGAGGTCTGCACCTGTCCGTCGCGGTCGCTGATCCAGGCCGATATCTACGACGACTTCCTGGCGCTGGCGGCGATCCGCACCAAGGCGGTCCGCCAGGGCGACCCCCTGGACACCGAGACCATGATCGGCGCGCAGGCCTCCAATGACCAACTCGAGAAGATCCTGTCTTATATCGACATCGGCCGCAGCGAG
>JAGQTO010000410.1 GCA_020439025.1 Mycobacterium sp.
ACCCGTCGGTTCTCGATGCCGAGGTAGTGCGGAACGTCGAGGGCCAGGAAGTCGTCGATCAGATCGGGGTTGCGCTTGTGGCCGGGGGTGCAGAAGGGTGTGCCCGGATTCGCCAGGAAGTTCCGGTAGGCGTCGTACACGGGTTTTTCGCCCATAGCGATCCTTCGACGCTCGTGTCCTTGCCAATTCCGGCACCGGTGACGTAGGAGATGATTATGGCCTATCCCGACAATGTGCTCGCGCAGGACGAGCGGGTGGTTTTGCACCGCCACCCGCACTGGAAGCGCCTCATCCTGCCCGTGCTGGCTCTGCTGGTGTCAACGGCGCTGGCATCCTTCGGGGCGGCCGTGGTCAGCCGCGCCGAGTGGGATCCGCGCACCAAACAGGTGGTGTGGGCCGTCATCGGCGGTATCTGGCTGATCCTGGTGCTCTGGTTGACCCTGCGGCCGTTCCTGGCGTGGCTGACCACCCACTTCGTGATCACCGACCGGCGGGTGATGTACCGGCACGGACTGCTGACCCGGGCCGGGATCGACATCCCGCTGGCCCGGATCAACAGCGTCGAGTTCCGTCACGGTCTACTGGACCGGATGGTGCGCACCGGCACCCTGGTGATCGAGTCGGCGGCCCAGGATCCGCTGGAGTTCTTCGACATCCCGCAGGTCGAGCAGGTGCACTCGCTGCTCTACCACGAGGTCTTCGACACCCTCGGTGCCGAGGAGTTCGGAACCGGGTCCCTGCGTTAGGCGGCCGGTGGGCGGCGCCGGCGCCGCAGCGGGGTCACCACGCCGCGGCGGGCCTCCCGGGCCTCGAACTCGTCCTCGATCGCCTCGGCGATACCGCCGGCGGTCAGGGTCGACTCCAGCGCCCGGTCGGGCTCGCGGCCCACTTCGTCGGGGAACACCCAGCGCCGGAAGGCCCAGAACCGGAACGCCATCTGCAGCAGGTTGCCGATGATGTAGGCGGACACGAAGTCGGCGATGTTCTCCACCGTCAGCGACACGTTGGGCACCCGCAGGCCCAGCACGTAGCTGGAGAACCACAGCGGGACCATCGCCAGGACGACGCCGACACCGCTGACCCCGAAGAACAGCAGGGCCTCGTGGTGGCGTTCCCGGCCGCCGCGGTCGCGGAAGCTCCACTCCCGGTTGAGGATGTAGGACGCGATCACCGCCACGATGCCGGCGATCACCTTCGCGGTGACCGGCTTGGGCTCGAGGATCGTCAACTTCAGGGTGTAGAAGATCACCGAGTCGATGACGAACGTGGTCGCCCCGACGATCGCGAACTTGATCAGCTCGTGATGCCGCTCGGCGACGGGCCGGATCGGCCGGGGCAGCCGGGCGATCGTGGCATCAGCGAAAGACACAGGGGGAAATTCTACGGAAATCCCCCAATGTTGAGTAGAGATGCAGGTCACGGTTGGTAAACGCCGGTCCGTCGAACGGCGGCCCGCGGGGTCGTGACACCATGGTCGCCGTGCCGAACGGACCCGTGGTGGCGATGGTGGGTGGCGGGCAATTGGCCCGGATGACCCATCAGGCCGCGATCTCCCTCGGGCAGAGCCTTCGGGTGCTGGCCGTCAGCGC
>JAGQTO010000119.1 GCA_020439025.1 Mycobacterium sp.
GGACGCGCACCTTTTCACCGCGGTCCGGCGAAGCGTCTCGGTCGACGGTGTGGACACCGACATCGGCCTGGTCGGCGACGTCGAACGGGTCAACACCGAAGCGGTCCGCGACCTCATCACGGCCGGCCGCATCCCTGTCGTCTCGACCATCGCCCCGGACAGTGGCGGCGTGGTCTACAACATCAACGCCGACACCGCGGCCGCCGGCCTCGCCGCCGCACTCGGCGCGGAGAAGTTGCTCATGCTCACCGATGTGGAGGGGCTCTACACCCGTTGGCCGGATCGCGACTCACTTGTCAGCGAGATCGACACCGCTGCTCTGACCCAGCTGTTGCCCAGGCTCGAGGAGGGCATGGTGCCCAAGATCGAGGCCTGTCTGCGGGCGGTGGGCGCCGGCGTGCCCAGCGCCCACGTCATCGACGGGCGGGTTGAGCACTGCGTTCTCGTCGAATTGTTCACCGACGAGGGCACCGGCACGAAGGTGGTGCCCGGGTGACCGCGCCAAATCTCATCGGGACCCAACTGCTGGAGCGCTGGCGTGCCGTCATGATGGACAATTACGGCACCCCGGCGCTGGCCTTGGCCGCCGGTGACGGGGCGGTCGTCACCGACGTCGACGGCCGGACCTACCTGGACCTGCTCGGCGGCATCGCGGTCAACGTCCTTGGACATCGCCACCCGGCCATCATCGACGCCGTCACAGCCCAACTCGGCACCCTTGGGCACGTCTCCAACCTCTACGCGACCGAACCCGGCGTCGCCCTCGCCGAGGCGCTCGTCGGGCATCTGGGGACACCCGCGCGCGCCTTCTTCTGCAACTCCGGAGCGGAGGCCAACGAGGTGGCCTTCAAGATCACCCGTCTGACCGGCCGCACCAAAATCGTTGCCGCACAGGGTTCTTTCCACGGCCGAACCATGGGCGCCCTGGCCCTGACCGGTCAGCCCGCCAAGCAGGACCCCTTCCGCCCGCTTCCCGGGTACGTCACCCACGTGCCCTATGGGGATGTCGCCGCTCTGGAGGCGGCGGTCTCCGACGACACCGCCGCGGTGTTCCTGGAACCGATCATGGGGGAGGGCGGCGTGGTCGTCCCGCCGGACGGCTATCTGGCAGCGGCGCGGGCGATCACCAGCCGCCACGGGGCGCTGCTGGCCGTCGACGAGGTGCAGACCGGGGTCGGGCGGACCGGCGACTTCTTCGCCCATTCCCACGACGGGGTCACCCCGGACATCGTCACCCTCGCCAAGGGACTGGGCGGGGGGCTGCCGATCGGTGCCTGCCTGGCCGTCGGTCCGGCCGCCGATCTGATGACGCCGGGGCTGCACGGCAGCACATTCGGCGGGAATCCGGTCTGCGCCGCCGCCGCACTGGCGGTGCTGCGGGTTCTCGACGAGGAGGATCTGATCAGCCGCGCCCGGGAACTCGGAAAGACGCTGCGTCACGGCATCGAATCGATGAACCACCCCATCGTCGATCATGTGCGGGGACGTGGCCTGCTGTGCGGCGTGGTGCTGAGCGCCTCTCAGGCCAAAGCGGTCGAGACGGCGGCCCGCGACGCGGGATTCCTGGTCAATGCCGCGACCCCTGATGTCATCCGGTTGGCGCCGCCGCTGGTCATCACTGACCGGCAGATCGACGACTTCCTCTCGGCGCTGCCGGGGATTTTCAATGCCGCGGGAGCGCCGTCATGACGCCCGGTCGGCGGGAGTTCCGATGACCCGGTCACCGGAAGTTGCCGGCACCCGGGTGGGACGACAGGCCCGCATCGTCGCGATCCTGTCGTCGAGTTCGGTGCACAGCCAGACCGAGCTGGCCGTTCTCCTCGCTGATGAGGGAATCGAGGTCACCCAGGCGACGCTGTCGCGCGATCTGGAGGAACTCGGCGCGGTCAAGCTGCGCGGCGCCGACGGCGGCAGCGGGGTGTACGTGGTGCCCGAGGACGGCAGCCCGGTACGCGGGGTGTCCGGGGGCACCGAACGGGTGGCCCGGCTGCTCGGCGAGCTGCTGGTGTCCACCGACGCCAGCGCCAACCTCGCCGTTTTGCGCACCCCGCCCGGAGCGGCTCAGTACCTGGCAAGCGCCATCGACCGTGCGGCCCTGCCGGAGGTGGTGGGCACCCTCGCCGGCGACGACACCATCCTGGTGGTCGCGCGGGAGCCGATGACCGGCGCCCAGTGCGCCGCCATGTTCGAGAGCATCCGTCAGCACAGTTAAGTCCTCAGCACAGTCAAGTGAAGGAGACAACCATGTCCGAGCGCGTCATCCTCGCGTATTCCGGCGGACTGGACACCTCGGTGGCCATCAGCTGGATCGGCAAGGAGACCGGCAGCGAGGTCGTCGCCGTCGCCATCGACCTCGGGCAGGGCGGCGAGGACATGGAGGTGGTGCGGCAGCGTGCACTGGACTGCGGCGCCGTCGAGGCCGTCGTGGTGGATGCCCGCGACGAGTTCGCCGAGGAGTACTGCCTGCCCGCCGTCCAGTCGAACGCCCTCTACATGGACCGCTACCCGCTGGTGTCCGCGCTGAGCCGACCGCTGATCGTCAAACACCTGGTGGCGGCCGCGCGCGAGCACGGCGGCGGTGTGGTGGCCCACGGCTGCACCGGTAAGGGTAACGACCAGGTTCGCTTCGAGGTCGGATTCGCCTCGCTGGCACCGGATCTCGAGGTGCTGGCTCCGGTGCGCGACTACGCGTGGACGCGGGAGAAGGCGATCGCGTTCGCCGAGGAGAACGCGATCCCGATCAACGTCACCAAGCGCTCGCCGTTCTCCATCGACCAGAACGTGTGGGGCCGGGCGGTGGAGACCGGTTTCCTGGAGCACCTGTGGAACGCCCCCACCAAGGACGTCTACGACTACACCGACGACCCCACGACGAACTGGAACACCCCCGACGAGGTGGTCATCGGGTTCGAGCGAGGGGTTCCGGTGAGCATCGATGGCACCAAGGTCAGCGTGCTGGAAGCGATCGTGGAGCTGAACCGCCGCGCCGGCGCCCAGGGGGTGGGCCGACTCGACGTCGTCGAGGACCGGTTGGTCGGGATCAAGAGCCGCGAGATCTACGAGGCCCCAGGCGCCATGGTGCTGATCACCGCGCACACCGAGTTGGAGCACGTCACCCTCGAGCGGGAACTGGGCCGGTTCAAGCGGACCACCGACCAGCGCTGGTGTGAACTGGTCTACGACGGGTTGTGGTTCTCGCCGCTGAAGACCGCGCTGGAGGCCTTTGTCGCCAACACCCAGGAAAGGGTGACCGGCGAGATCCGGTTGGTGCTGCACGGCGGCCACATCGCCGTCAACGGACGCCGCAGCTCCCAGTCGCTCTATGACTTCAATCTGGCCACCTACGACGAGGGCGACACCTTCGACCAGTCCTCGGCCAAGGGCTTCGTCCACATTCACGGCCTGTCGTCGAAGGTCGCCGCCCAGCGGGACCGCACCCGATGACCCCCGCCTCGGTTGCGCGAGCAGACGCAAAGTGTCGCTTTTCAAGGCGTGTCGCGGGTCGTTTGTGTCTGCTCGCGCAGGGGGGCGCGGGGGAGCAGGGGGCGGGAGCGACCCGATGAGCACCAACGAAGGTTCGCTGTGGGGCGGACGGTTCGCCGACGGCCCCGCGCCCGCCCTGGCGGCGCTGAGCAAGTCCACCCACTTCGACTGGGCGCTGGCGCCCTACGACATCGCGGCTTCCAAGGCGCACGCCGCCGTCCTGCACCGGGCCGGGCTGCTGACCGACGAACAGCGTGACGGACTGCTGGCCGGCCTGGACAGCCTCGGCGACGACGTCGCCGACGGCAGCTTCACACCGCTGGTCACCGACGAGGACGTGCACGGCGCGCTGGAGCGTGGCCTCATCGACCGGGTCGGCGCCGAGCTCGGCGGCCGGTTGCGGGCCGGCCGCTCGCGCAACGACCAGGTTGCCACGCTGTTCCGGATGTGGCTGCGCGATGCCATGCGACGGATCGCCGACGGCGCGCTGGAGGTCGTCGCCGCCCTGGCCGCCCAGGCCGAAAGGCATCCGGGGGCGATCATGCCCGGCAAGACCCATCTGCAGGCCGCCCAGCCGATTCTGCTGGCCCACCACCTGCTGGCCCACGCCCACCCGCTGCTGCGCGATGTCGACCGCATCGGGGACTTCGATCGGCGGGCCGCGGTGTCTCCCTACG
This sequence comes from Mycobacterium sp., assembly GCA_020439025.1. Taxonomy (GTDB): domain Bacteria; phylum Actinomycetota; class Actinomycetes; order Mycobacteriales; family Mycobacteriaceae; genus Mycobacterium. The sequence continues at coordinate 4,161 of JAGQTO010000119.1, forward strand.
GGTCCGGCGCGCTGGCCGGATCCTCCCTCGGCCTCGACCCCGACGCCATTGCCGCCGACCTCGGTTTCGCAGCCGCGGCGGAGAACTCGATCGACGCCACCGCCGCGCGTGACTTCGCCGCCGAGGCCGCCTTCGTGCTGGCGATGATCGCTGTCGATCTGTCCCGGCTGGCCGAGGACATCATCCTCTGGAGCACAACGGAATTCGGTTACGTCACCCTGCACGACGCCTGGTCGACCGGGAGCTCGATCATGCCGCAGAAGAAGAACCCCGATATCGCCGAGTTGGCGCGCGGCAAAGCCGGCCGGCTGATCGGCAACCTGACGGGTCTGCTGGCCACTCTCAAGGCCCAACCGCTGGCCTACAACCGGGATCTGCAGGAGGACAAGGAACCTCTGTTCGATTCGGTGGCACAGTTGGAGCTGCTACTCCCGGCGATGGCCGGTCTGGTCGCCACCCTGGGCTTCGACGTCGAGAGGATGACGGCCCTGGCACCGGCGGGCTATACGCTGGCCACCGATATCGCCGAGTGGCTGGTGCGTCGCGGTGTGCCGTTCCGGGTGGCCCACGAGAGCGCCGGCGCGGCGGTGCGGGTCGCCGAGAGTCGCGGTGTCGGACTCGAGGAGCTCACCGATTCCGAACTGGCAGAGATCAGCCCGCAGCTCACCCCCGAGGTTCGTGAGGTGCTCACCGTCACCGGCTCGGTGGCAGCGCGCGACGCCCGGGGCGGCACCGCGCCGGAACGCGTCGCCGACCAGCTGGCAAAGGTCCGCGAGTCTGCCGCGGACTTGCGGCGCATGCTGAAGCGGTGACGACCGTGGCATCCGCTTGTCGCCACCGGTTCACCGATGAGGGTGCGGTTGCCTCAGCCGGCTGACTCGACCCGTTCGGAGAGTTCCAGCCAGCGGTTCTCCGCGGTTTCCAGTTCGGCCTCCAGCTCACGTAGTTGCGCTGTGAGACGGCCGATTCCGACATGGTCGGACTGATCGTGTTCGGCCAATTCGACGTGTTTGGCATTGATCCGGTCGGTCAGCTTGCCGATCGCCCGGTCCAGGGCTGAGACCTCTTTCTGCGCGGCGCGCAACGCCGCACCAGAAAGGCTCTCGGACTCGGCGGTCTCCGTCCGGCGGCCCTTACTCGCCTCGGCGGGCGGTCGTTGCGCCGCGATCCGCAGGTACTCGTCGATGCCCCCGGGCAGGTGGCGCAGGTGGCCGTCGAGGATCGCATACTGCTGGTCGGTGACCCGTTCGAGCAGATAGCGGTCGTGGGAGACCACGATGAGGGTTCCGGGCCAGGAGTCGAGCAGATCCTCGGTGGCCGAGAGCATGTCGATGTCCACATCGTTGGTGGGCTCGTCGAGCACGAGCACATTGGGCTCGTCGAGAAGGGTCAGCATCAACTGGAGGCGGCGCCGCTGACCGCCGGAGAGATCACCCACCCGTGCCGACAGCTGGTCGCGGCGAAAGCCGAGGCGCTCCAACAGCTGTGTCGGGGTGAGCTCCCTGCCGTCCACCTCGTATCCGGCCTTCAGGCGCCCCACCACCTCGCGCACCAAGTCGTCGGCCAGTTCCGCCAGCCGGCCGGACTGCTGGTCCAGCATCGCCAGCCGCACCGTCTTGCCGCGCTTGACCCGGCCGCTGTCGGGGGTGACGCTGCCGGCGATGAGGCCCAGCAGGGTGGACTTCCCCGCGCCGTTGGCACCGACGATCCCGGTGCGCTCACCGGGTGCGATACGCCATTCCACATCCCGCAGAACGGTTTTACCGCCGTAGGACACCGAGACGTTCAACAGGTCGATGACATCCTTGCCCAGTCGCGCGGTCGCCAGCTTGGCGAGTTCGACGGTGTTGCGAACCGGCGGGATGTCGGCGATCAGCTGGTTGGCCGCGTCGATACGGAACTTGGGCTTGGAGGTGCGGGCCGGCGCGCCACGGCGCAGCCAGGCCAACTCCTTGCGCATCAGGTTCTGCCGCTTGGCCTCGGCCGCGGCCGCGATCCGGTCCCGCTCCACTCGTTGCAGCACATAGGCCGCGTAGCCGCCGTCGAACGGTTCGACGACACCCCCTTTTCCGGTGGAGTGGACCTCCCAGGTGGTGGTCGCGACCTCGTCGAGAAACCAGCGGTCGTGGGTCACCAGCAGCAGCCCGCCGGAGTTGCGTGACCAGCGTTGTCCGAGGTGGGCGGCCAGCCAGGTGATGCCCTCGATATCGAGGTGGTTGGTGGGCTCGTCGAGGGCGATCACGTCCCAGTCGCCGAGCAGCAGCGCCGCCAACTGCACCCGGCGGCGCTGACCGCCGGAGAGGGTTCCCGCCGCTGCGTTCCAGTCGATGTCGGAGACCAGGCCGGCGACGACGTCGCGCACCCGCGGGTCGCCGGCCCAGTCGTGCTCGGGCCGATCACCGACCAGGGCGGAGCCCACCGAGGCCGCCGGGTCCAGGGTGTCGGCCTGGTCGAGTGCGGCGACCTGCAACCCGCCGCGGCGGGTGACCCGACCGGAATCCGGCGCGATCCGGCCCGTGAGCATTCCCAGCAGGCTCGACTTGCCGTCACCGTTGCGCCCGACGATGCCGATCCGGTCGCCCTCGTTGACACCGACGGTCACGCCGTCGAACACCACCTGTGTCGGATACCTCAGGTGCAGCGCCTCGGCGCCCAGCAGGTGTGCCACCGCGACGACCTTACTGATGGTCAAAGCGCCTGGCTGCGGGGTATCGAGGCATTCGGGGGTCGACCGGCGGTGTGCCACGATCAACGGGGTGCCATGATGAGCGGGCGGCCGGGGAGGGCACGCAGCGCTGGGGTTTCGGCAGGGGATTCGGCAGGGAGCAGTGGTGGATCTAGGTTTGTCGGCAATTACCAGACCGCTGGAGCGCCTGGTGGCGACCGCCCAGAACGGCTTCGAGGTGGCCAGGTTCGGCGGACTTGAGACCGGGGCGGTGCCGTCCCCGTTCCAGATCGTCGAGAGCACCAACATGTACAAGCTGCGCCGGTACTTTCCGCCGGACAGCCGGCCCGGCCGCGCCAAGCCCGGACCGCCGGTGTTGATGGTCCATCCCATGATGATGTCGGCCAACATGTGGGACGTCACCCGCGAGGACGGCGCCGTCGGCATCCTGCACGCGGCCGGGATCGACCCGTGGGTGATCGACTACGGCTCGCCCGACGAGGTCGAGGGCGGTATGGAGCGCACCCTCACCGACCACATCGTGGCGCTGAGTCAGGCCATCGAAACCGTCAACGGCGCCACCGGCCAGAACGTCCACCTGGCCGGCTACTCCCAGGGCGGCATGTTCTGCTATCAGACCGCGGCCTACCGCCGGTCCAAGGACATCGCCAGCGTCGTGGCCTTCGGTTCGCCGGTGGACACCCTGGCCGGCCTGCCCGGCGGCCTGCCCGCCGACTTCGCCGTCGGGTTCGCCGACTTCCTCGCCGACCACGTGTTCAGCCACATCGACATCCCGGGTTGGCTGGCCCGCACCGGATTCCAAATGCTTGACCCGATCAAGAGCGTCCGCTCCAAGGTGGAGTTCCTCTTCCAGCTGCACGACCGCGAGGCGCTGCTGCCGCGTGAGCAGCAGCGGCGATTCCTCGACCGCGAGGGCTGGATCGCCTGGTCGGGTCCGGCGGTCGCGGAGCTGCTCAAACAGTTCGTCGCGCACAACCGGATGATGACCGGGGGTTTCGCGGTCGAGGGCCAATTGGTGACGTTGTCCGACATCACCTGTCCGGTGCTGGCGTTCGTGGGGGAGGTCGACGATATCGGCCAGCCCCCGGCGGTTCGCGGCATCAAGCGCGCCGCACCCAACGCCGAGGTCTACGAGGTGATGATCCGGGCCGGCCACTTCGGTCTGGTGGTCGGGTCGAAGGCCGCCGCCAACACCTGGCCGACCGTTGCCGACTGGGTGCTGTGGGTGTCGGGCCGGGAACCGCGGCCCGCCAACATCTCACTGATGAAGGACATGGAGCCGGCCGAAGCCGACTCCAGCGGGGTTCCGCTGAACTCTCGGCTGATGCTGGGTGTGGCCCAAGGCGCCGAGCTGGCGACGTCGCTGGCCAAGGGAGCGGCCGAGGCGGTGCTCGCCGCCAACCTCTCGGTCCGCACGTTGGCCGTGGAGACCGTCCGCACCCTGCCGCGGCTGGTGCGACTGGGCCAGATCAACGATCACACCCGCATCTCGCTCGGACGGATCATCTCCGAACAGGCCGAGGCGGCGCCCAACGGCGAATTCCTGTTGTTCGACGGGCGCGTGCACACCTACGAGGCCGTTGAGCGGCGCATCGACAACGTGGTCCGGGGTCTGATCGAGGTCGGCGTGCGTCAGGGAGGGCGGGTCGGTGTGCTGATGGACACCCGACCGAGCGCGCTGGTCGCCATCGCCGCCCTGTCCAGGCTGGGAGCGGTCGCGGTGCTGATGCCCCCGGACGCCGATCTGCAGGAGGCCACCCGGCTGGGTGGGATCACCGACGTCATCGCCGATCCGGCCAATCTCGCCGCGGCCAGCGCACTGCCGGTTCAGACGCTGGTTCTCGGTGGTGGCGAGAGCCGTCAACTAGACCTGCCCGCCGACTCCGGCGTTATCGACATGGAGAAGATCGACCCCGATGCGGTCGAACTGCCCGGCTGGTACCGCCCCAACCCGTCCTATGCGCGGGATGTCGCGTTCGTGGTGTTCAGCGCTGTCGGGGGCGGGGCGCTGGTGCCCAAGCAGATCACCAACTACCGCTGGGCGCTGTCGGCGTTCGGCACCGCATCGGCCGCGGCCCTGAATCGCAACGACACCGTCTACTGCCTCACGCCCCTGCACCACCAGTCCGGTCTGCTGGTCAGCCTCGGCGGTTCGGTGGTGGCCGGCTCCCGGATCGCGCTGTCCCGGGGGCTGTGTCCGGAACGGTTCCTCGACGAGGTGCGCCAGTACGGAGTCTCGGTGGTCACCTACACCTGGTCGATGCTGCGCGAGGTCATCGATGATCCGAATTTCACGATGTCGGGTAACAACCCGATCAGGCTCTTCATGGGCTCGGGCATGCCGACCGGCTTGTGGGAGCGGATCCTTGAGGTGTTCGCCCCGGCAAAGGTGGTGGAGTTCTTCGCCACCTCCGACGGTCAGGCGGTGCTGGCCAACGTCGCCGGAGTCAAGGTGGGCAGCGAGGGCCGCCCGCTGCCGGGCGGGGGCGAAGTGGAACTGGCCGCCTACGACCCGGAAGAGGATCTGATCCTCGAGGACAACCGGGGTTTCGTGCAGAAGGCGGGCCGCGAGGAGATCGGCGTCCTGCTGGCGAAGCCGTGGGGGCCGATCGACCCGACCGCGTCGGTCAAACGCGGGGTGTTCGCTGCGGGGGACATCTGGATCTCCACCGAATATGTGTTCTGGCGCGACGCCGACGGCGACTACTTTCTGCTCGGCAATCGTTCGGGTCTGCTCCGTACGCAGAGGGGCGTGGTGTTTCCGGCCCCGGTCACCGATGCCATCGGGGGCATTTCCGCGGTCGATCTGGCGGTGACCTACGGGGTCCAGACGCCCGACGGAACCCTGGCCGTCACCGCGCTGACGCTGCGGCCGGGAATGAGCGTGACCCCCGCCGATATTGGCGAGGCGGTCGGGGAGATGCCGCCGGGACTGCCGCCGGACATCGTTCACGTCGTGCCGGAGCTGGCGGTCAGCGCCTCCTACCGTCCGGTGGTCTCGGCCCTGCGTGCCGCCGGTGTGCCCGCGGCCGGGCGTAACGCCTGGTACCTCGACGCCGATACTGGCAGGTATAAGAGACTGACGGCCGCGGTCCGGACTGCCCTGGTCAACGACTGATCGTTATGGGAACTGATCGGGAAGGGATTCGGGGAACGCTGTTAGGCTCTGCCGCTAGCAGGTGCCCATGTTGGAGGGGATGCATGACCAGATCAAGCTGGTACGGGCCACGCCGGCCGAGGGGTGTGCTCGCTGCCGCCGTGGGCATGGCGGTTGCCGCGGGTCTGTTCGCCGGGCCGGCCGCGCTGGTGCAGGCCGAACCCGCGCCCTCTCCGGCCCCGGCGCCGACTGAAGCCGCCACGCCGACGGAAGCCGCGACCTCCGAGTCCTCGGCATCGGGATCTTCCGGGGCGTCCGGATCCGGGGTGTCCGGATCGGGACCGTATGGGGCGGGATCGTCGGCCGCCGTCGCCGCCGGCGCGACCCAGCAGACCCGGGGTGATGTGCTCGACCAACTCGCCGAGGAGTACGCCGTCGGCGCCGGCGGGGGACAGCTGTCGAACCTCCTGAGAGTCTCGCTCAAGCTGCGTGCGATGGGCTTCAAGCCGTCCAAGAAGTATCTCGATGGGATCACCGCGGCGATGAAGTACCGGCCCAACCAGAATCCGCTGATCTCGGCGCTCAAGGACACCATCGCCTATCAGCAGAAGATCCAAGCCCAGACCCAGATCCTGCAGCAGGCTCAGTCCCGGCAGAACGCCGGCAGTGCCGTGATGGGCGCGGGCCAGATGCCTGGCGACAGCAACCCGGGCTACGGGCAACCGGGTGCGCCGTCCCCGGTCGCGCCAGCCCCGCTGCCGCCTACGCCGTAGCGCCGTGCTGGATCAACGACTGCTGAGCATCCTGGTGTGCCCGGCCGACCGCGGCCCGCTGCTGCTGATCGGTGACGTTCTCTACAACCCCCGGCTGCACAAGGCCTACCGCATCGAGGACGGCATCCCGGTGCTACTCGTCGACGAGGCCTCCGATGTCGGACCCGAGGAACACGACCGGTTGATGGCCCGCGCCGGAGCGTGAACGCGCAGCTTCTCGAGGTCGACCCGCTGACAGCTGCCAGCCGCTTGCTGGGTGCGGTGATCACCTGCCGTGGCGTTCAGGCCATGGTCGTCGAAGTCGAGGCCTACGGTGGCCCGCCGACGGGACCGTGGCCCGATGCCGCTTCGCACTCCTACCGCGGTCCGAGTGCTCGCAACGCGGTGATGTTCGGGCCGCCGGGACGGCTCTACACATACCGAAGCTACGGAATCCACGTGTGCGCCAACATCTCCTGCGGAGCGGAGGGCGCCGCGTCGGCGGTGCTGTTGCGTGCGGCGGCGGTCGAATCCGGTCACGACATCGCCCGGCGGCGGCGCGGGTCCGCCGCGGCCACTCACGCCCTGGCCCGCGGTCCCGGCAACCTCTGCGCCGCCCTGGGCATCGGCATGGATGACAACGGCGCCGACGTCTTTGATCCGGCGTCGTCGGTGAGGCTCCGTCTCGGTGAACTGTTGACGGGGTCGGCGGGCCCGCGAGTGGGGGTCAGCCGGGCCGCCGACCGGCCGTGGCGGCTGTGGATTCCCGGACTCGCGGAGGTGTCGGCCCACCGCCGCAGTCCCCGCGCGCCCCATCCTGGGCTCAGCGACTGAGAGCGGCCGGGGCGGGAATCGAAACGGGGCGGTGGCTAAACTTCTCGCGGGATCGCTGGAGCGAAGACAGCTTGAGAAAAAGAGGCCTCCTGATTTGATCGACTTAAGCCCCGTCGACCGCGCCCCCGACCGCACTGTGTTGCGGAGTGCGGGTGGGTTCACCTGGTTCTACGTGGATCTGGTCGATGACCGGGGCAATGGCGCGACGGTCATCTGGTCTTGGGGGCTGCCGTTTCTGCCCGGGTACGCCAGCGCTGCCCGCGCCGGCCGTCCGCAGCTCCCGATCGAGCGTCCCAGCGTTAACGTCGTCGTCTACCAGGGTGGACGAGAGCGTTTCTACCTACTGTCCGAATTGCCGCCGGATGAATGCGACTGGAGCGCCGATGGCCGCTCCTGGCGGCTCGGCGGTTGCACCTTCGACTGGACCGATGAGCCGGGTACGGCCCATGCTGCCCCGATCCGGACGTTGCGGGCCGAACTCGACCTCGCGCTGCCGACCGGCGGCCGGGCACGGGGGCAACTGCGACTTTCCGGAGCGCTGCGCCATGACCGGCTCGGCGGGCGGGATGCGTCCGCTGAGGCCTCCACGCACCTATGGACTCCGATGATCGCCGCCGCGCGCGGAACGCTCGAGCTGCGAACCCCGGTTGGCGAGCTTCGTGTGGAAGGCCGTGGCTACCACGACCGCAACAGCGCTGCGCAGCCGCTGCACAGTCTCGGAATCCGGAACTGGTGGTGGGGCCGCATCGCTCTGGGGGGCCGCGATCTGGTGTTCTACCAGCTCATTCCCTCCGACGCCGGGGCCGCTCCGCGCGGATTCGTCGTCGAACTGGCCGCCGACGGCTCCTGTCGTTCGTGCGAGGTCACCCAATTGCAGGTGGGTCGTCTGCGTCGCAGTACCTGGGGGCTGAGCTGGCCGGAGAGCGTGCGCTTTCTCGATCCCGATGGCCTGCCGGTCGAGGCAGAGGTCGCGGCACTGCTCGACAACGGGCCGTTCTACCAGCGTTTCCTGCTACGTGGAAGGTGTGGTGACGAGGAGGGGTACGGACTCGGCGAGAACGTGGTTCCGGGCCGCATCGACACCGACTTTCTGCGTCCGCTGGTGCGGATGCGGGTGCATCGCGCCGCAGGTCCCAACTCCATGTGGTTGCCGCTGTTCTCCGGGGACAGCGTGGGCCGCTGGGGACGACTGCTGAGCCGGTCGGCACACGTGCGCGCATGACGGTGGGCCGGACCGATTTGTCGCTGGCTGCCCTGCTCGACCGCTCGGCTCCGGCTTGGGCCCAACTGCTGGCCCTTGGGCTGGCCGCTCCGGGCCTGCTGTCGCTGGCCCTGGTGAGTTTCAACTGCCTGTTCTGGACGCGTGGGCGCGATGTGCCCGGTGCCGAGGTGGCAGCGCCGGGCGGGATCAGCATCGTGATTCCCGCTCGGGATGAGGTGGCCAATATCGAGCGTTGCGTCCGGGCGGCCGAGGCAGCCCGGGGGCCGATCAGGGAGATCATCGTCTACGACGACGGATCCACCGACGGCACTGCCGAGGTTCTGGAGCGCCTGCAAGGCGAACTGCCGCGGCTGCAGGTGGTGCGTGGCGGGCCCCTGCCCAACGGCTGGGTCGGCAAGCCTCATGCCCTGCACCGGCTCACCGCACTCGCCAACACGGATCTGCTGCTCAATATCGATGCCGACGTCACGCTGCGACCGGACGGCGTGGTGCGCCTGTTGTCGCTGCTGGGCACGCCCGCGCAAATTCCCGGCGGACTGGGCGCCGCGTTGGTCACGGCCGTTCCGCGGCAGCGGACCGGCGGATTCGCCGAGCGGCTGATGATGCCGCTGCTACACCTGTCCTATGTGGCCTGGCTTCCGATGCCCCTGATCCACCTGACTCGCGACCCCCGGGTGCTTGCCGCGAACGGCCAGTTGCTGCTGGTGCGCCGGTCCGTGCTGGATGCGGTGGGAGGCTGGGCTGCGGTGCGTGCCGAACTCGTCGACGACATGGCGTTGAGCCGGGCGGTCAAGGCCGCCGGGCAGCGCGTCGTCTTCGCCGACGGTGACCGGATGGCCGAGTGCCGGATGTACGCGGGCGCGCCCGCGTTGTGGCGGGGCTTCGCCAAGAATTTCTACGAGGGCATCGGCGGTAACCCGCTGGCCTTGTTCGTTGTGGTGGTGCTGCACCTGACGTTTTTCGTGGCGCCGTATGTCGCTCTGCCGTTGGCCGCTGTTGCCGGCGCATCGGGTCTGGCCGTGGCGGCGGGTATTGGGGTTGTGGCCAATGTGGTGATGCGGCTGATCATGGCGTGGCGTTACGGCCACAGCCTGATGAGCGTTCTGCTGCACCCGGTTGCCGTGCTGGCCATGATGGGCGTCCTCCTCGAAAGTTTCCGGTGGAGCCGTCGAGGCGATATCCGTTGGCGTGGGAGGTCCTATCCCTCCCGCGCTCACCGGGGGGCCGCGTGAGCGCGGGGAACACCGACCGGTCGGCGCTGGCCCGGGCCGGCGACACCAGGCGTCCGGGCTTCCTGGCCCTTGCGCGCCCCTACGCGCGACGCCGGGTCAGACGCGGACTCGACGGCTTGTGGGTTTCCGGCCTCGAAGGGGCCCGCGCTGCACTCGCCGAACGGCCGCTGGTGTTCGCCTCGAACCACGTCGCCTGGTGGGACAGTCTGTTGCTGGTAGTGATCGACGAGGCGCTGGGCGGCGTCGGCTGGGCCGTCATGGACGCGGCGAACCTGCGTACTCTGCCGTTTCTGGGCTGGGTTGGCGCACTGCCGCTGGACCGCAGCAGCCAGGAGCGCAGCCGCCGTTGCCTGCAAGCCTGTGCAGATCTGCTCGATCGGCCGGGTCGCGGACTGTGGATGTTCCCTCAGGGTCGGCAACGGCCCGCTCATCTGCGTCCGCTGGATCTCAAACCGGGGCTGCAGGTGCTCCACGACTACAACCCGGTGGACGTGGTTCCGGTGAGCCTGGACTACGTCTTCCTCGAAACCGAAAGACCCGCCGCAATCATGCGGTTCGGCGATCCGATATCGAGTGCTACCTGTCGGCCGCACGGTTTGCTGCCCGCCGTCGAGGAGGCGTTGCTCGACGGGCTCACCGCCATCGACACCGCCACCCTCGGGGCGACCGACGGCCGCCGCGCGCGCTCTCATCCGGACGACCCGCTGCCGGGTTTCAGTGCGCTGATTCGCCCCGCCGGGGCGCCGAACGGGGATCGGCTCGGTGAACGGATGCTGCGAGCCTTTCAACGGAGGCCGTCTGATGGCCGTCGCCGCTGATGGCGACTGACCGGAGCGCCGAGGTGCTGGTGGTCGGGGCCGGCATCGGTGGGCTGGCCGCCGGTCTGGCCCTGGCCGCCCGGGGCGTGCCGGTGCGGGTGCTGGAGGCCGGCCGGCTTCCAGGGGGCAAGGCCGGGATCGTCGAGGTCGACGGGGTCGTGATGGACACCGGCCCGAGTGTGCTCACGCTGCCGGATGTCTTCGCGCAGTTGTTCGCCCGGGCGGGTCTGCGTCTGGACGAGGTGATCGGGCTGCGACGCCTTGACCCCGGCTTCCGCTACCGGTTCGCCGACGGCTGCGTGATCGAGGTCGCCCACGACCCGGATGACACCCTCGCGCGGGTACGGGCGGCCCTGGGGCCGTCCGCTGAAGCCGAATTGGCGTCGTTCCTGGACTACAGCAGCCGTATCTGGCAGGCGGCCGCACCCAACTTCGTCCTGGGTGCCTCTCCCACCTGGGCAGGCATGGCCGCACTGGCCGTGCGCCATCCTCGTGCGCTGCTCGCCGTCGACCCCATGCGCAGTATGGGCGCGGCCATTGATCGACATGTGAGCGAGCCGCATCTCCGAATGCTGCTGCGCCGATACGCCACGTACAACGGCAGCGATCCGAGGCGGGCGCCCGCGACGCTGAACTGCATCTCCCACGTCGAGTTGACGTTGGGTGGCTACGGCGTCTCAGGCGGAATCCACGCGCTGGTATCGGCGTTGGTCGAGGCGTTGCAGGCTCGCGGCGGAATCATCGAATACTCCAACCCGGTCAGCGGGCTGATCCGGGACAGCAACGGCATTTCCGGCGTCACCCTGGCCGACGGCACCCGGCGATACGGTCATGCGGTCGTGGTCAACGCCGACGTCGGCTGGCTCAGGGATGGCGCGCTGCCCGGTGTGGAACGCCGTCTACCCGCCCCGGCGCCGCCGTCGATGTCCGGTTGGACCGCCGTGCTGCGGGCGGCCCGGGGAACCGACCGGCTGCCCCATGAGGTGCTGTTTCCCGACGACTACGACGCGGAGTTCTCCGATATCTTCGATCACGACCGGCCGCCGTCTGAACCGACGGTGTATCTGTGTGCCCAGGAACAGTGCCACGGCGTGACGGGCTGGGCCGACTCCGAGCCGATCTTCATCATGGCCAACGCTCCGGCTGAGCCGGCCGACCGTCCGCGGGCGTTGCGGGCTTGGGCGGATCTGGAGGCCGCCGTTGAACGACGCCTGCGGCTGGCCGGGCTGTGGAACGACGGCGATGCGCTGGTGTGGCGTCGCAGCCCGACGGACCTGGCGGGGGCTTTTCCGGGCAGCCGCGGCGCGATTTACGGCGCGGCGAGCAATGACCGCTTCGCCGCCTTCAGACGTCCGCCGAATCGGGTGCGGGCGATACCGGGCCTCTATCTGGCCTCCGGGAGCGCACACCCGGGCGGGGGACTGCCGATGGTGGCCCTGTCCGGTATGGCCGCGGCGGACTGCCTCGCCGCGGATTTCGGATTGCCAACCACGCTGCCGGGCGCCGCGGGTTGAAACCGATACGCCAAGATCGACCCATGACCCCGACGATTCTCGACGAGCTGGCCTGGCGAGAGCTCATCGCGCAGTCCACCGACATCGACGCGCTCGCCGCGGCCGCCGCAGCGCCGCCGATGACGGTCTATGCCGGCTTCGACCCGACCGCCCCCAGCTTGCACGCCGGGAACCTGGTGCCGCTGCTGACGCTGAAACGCTTCCAGCTCGCGGGCCACCGGCCGATCGTGCTTGCCGGCGGGGCAACCGGACTGATCGGCGACCCGCGGGAAACCGGCGAACGGACGCTGAACACCGCAGACACCGTCGCGCAGTGGTCCGAGCGGATCCGCGGTCAGCTCGAACGGTTCGTCGACTTCGGCGACTCGCCCAGCGGCGCCGTGGTCGAGAACAACCTCACCTGGACCCGGGAGCTCGGGACGATCGAGTTCCTTCGCGACGTCGGCAAGCACTTCTCGGTCAATGTGATGCTCGACCGCGACACCGTCCGTCGGCGCCTCGACGGTGAGGGAATCTCCTACACCGAGTTCAGCTACATGCTCCTGCAGGCCAATGACTACGTCGAACTTCACCGGCGGCACGGCTGCTCCCTGCAGATCGGCGGTTCGGACCAGTGGGGCAACATCATCGCCGGGGTTCGCCTGGTCCGCCAGAAACTCGGTGCGACGGTGCACGCCCTAACCGTGCCGCTGGTCACGTCCGCCGACGGGACCAAGTTCGGAAAGTCCACCGGCGGCGGCAGCCTCTGGCTGGACCCGGAGATGACCAGCCCGTATGCCTGGTACCAGTACTTCGTCAACACCGCCGACGCCGACGTGATCCGCTACCTGCGATGGTTCACCTTCCTTGCGGCCGACGAACTCGCCGAGTTGGCCGAGGCCACCGCTGCCCGGCCACACGAGCGGGCCGCCCAGCGCCGGCTGGCGCGGGAGCTGACCACGTTGGTCCACGGCGAGGCCGCCACCGAGGCGGTCGAGCACGCCTCGGTGGCGCTGTTCGGCCGCGGCGATCTGGATCGGCTCGACGAGTCCACTCTGGCGGCCGCATTGCGCGAGACGTCGGTGGCCGAACTCCCGCCCGGGGGCGCCGACGGGATCATCGACCTCCTGGTGGCGACGGGACTGTCCCAGAGCAGGGGAGCGGCGCGGCGCACCGTCGCCGAGGGCGGGGTCTCGGTCAACAACGTCCGGGTGGAGAGCGAAGACTGGGTCGCCGATACCGCCCACTTCCTGCACGGACGCTGGCTGGTTCTGCGGCGTGGCAAGCGGAATATCGCCGGGGTGCAGCGCGTTGAAGCGTGATGACGATCCAGTGTGACGGAGATCAAACGCCGTTGGTGCTCAGCGGATTTGACTCTGCCGAGCCCCTGTCGTAACTTAGTGAAGTCGTTGCGACGCGGTTCGGCCGCTTAGCGCGATGGCACTCCTGGAAATGTCTCCGGATAACGGAGCGTTACCTCTGTCCGCACGACGAGCACGCGGCAATTGCCGCGGGTTACTCGCGCGGCCGGCAGTGGAGTGTCGGGTGTGTTGTTTGAG
>JAGQTO010000120.1 GCA_020439025.1 Mycobacterium sp.
GTGCCCCCAGTCGGACTCGAACCGACACTTGGCGGATTTTAAGTCCGCTGCCTCTGCCAATTGGGCTATGGGGGCATGCCGACACCGGCTCACAGCACCGTACCGTCGCGGCACGCCCCACCGCCGGTAACCCGGCTGCGGGCAGCGGTCCAGACTCGGTCGAGTCACTGACACGGCACAGGACAGCCAACTATCGTTGTAAGCGAGCCCGCACCGCGTGGGCACGGAGGAGATGAACACCATGGGCGTTCCTGAGGTCAAGCGAGTCGGCGGTTGCACCTGCCGCTGCGGCGCTTGCAGGAGCCAGGCTCACTGCAAAAACATCGGCAGCGGCTGCCGGGTCAAGCTCTAACCACCGCCCCTACCTGAACCGCTGGGACCCACGCGGTTCCCGCGGGCTTTCGGGCGTGGTTTCCGAGCCCGTCTAATCCCGCGAGCGATTTCGGGCGAACTCCGGGGGCCAGTCGTCCTCGGGAATCCAGTCTGAATTGAACCGGAAGTCGCATCGCTCGTCACCGGGGGACAGTGTCTGGGTTCGCCGCATGCCAATGTGCAGGGATTTGGTCATCGCGAAATCCGACGGGCAGGCCCACTTCGTGAACTCGCCGGCTCCTTGGGCGTCGTAAAGTTTGCACACCCCGCACCGGGTGATGTCGATCCCCCAGTCGTACTCGTCGCCCTCCACGATCTCGCAGTCCCAGCCGCCGCCGATGTACTGCAGATGCGGCAACACCTCGGCGAATTCCGCGCGGGCCAGAGCCACGATCCGCTCGGACTCGCCGGGGAATCGGTCCTGGAGGACTCTCGCGAACGGCGGGGACTGCTTGTCGAAGTCTTTGAGAAAGGCTTCCCGGTGCCGGACGTAGTAATCGGGGTCGTCCTTTAGTTCCGACACACCCGCCTCACTATCTCCCGGTCCCCCGGCCTTCCGTCCTCCCAGTATGTCCAACCGGATCAACGAATCGACAGCGCGATCCCGTCGAGGATGTCGTGCTCGCTGACGACGAGTTCCTCGATACCGGCACGCTGGGAAAGGGCCGACGCCAGCTCCTGAACCACGATCGCACCGCCGCCGATCACATCGACCCGACCCTCGTGCATCGGCCCCAGCGCGGCCCGTTGCTCGCGGGTCATCGAGATCAACCGGTCGCAGACATCCAGCAGATCGGCAAACCGCACCCGGGACAAATGGATGGCCTCGGAGTCGTAGACGGTCATGTGGTGGGCCAGTGCGGCGATGGTGGTGAACGTTCCGGCCACGCCGACCCAGGTCCTGGCCCGCTGGACCGGAACCACCCGCAGCGCCTCGCCGAGACGTTCCCGCACCACCTCGCGGGCCGCGTTCACCTCGTCGGCGCTCGGCGGATCGGAGTGCAGACAGCGCTCGGTCATCCGAACGCAGCCGATGTCGGCCGAGTAACTCGCCTGAACCGCTCCCGCGCCCNNGCGCCCCCGCCGAGCACCACCTCCGTCGACCCGCCGCCGAGGTCGACCACCACGAACGGCGCTGTGTCGGGATCCAATTCGCCGACGGCGCCGTTGAAGGACAGTTCGGCCTCCTCCGCGCCGCTGATCACCTCGGCCACCGCCGCGGGTACCACCTGCCCCAGGACGGCCGAGGTCATGGCGAAGAACTCATCGCGGTTGGCGGCGTCCCGGGTGGCCGAGGTCGCCACCATACGAAGCTTGCACACCGAGTGAGCGCGCAGCAATGCCGCGTAGTCCACCAGCGCGGCCCGGGTCCGTTCCAGTGCCTGCGGCGCGAACCGGCCGGTGGCGTCGACGCCCTCACCGAGCCGCACGATGCGCATCTCCCGGTGCAGATCCCGCAGCCGACCCCCGAACCGGTCGGCGATGAGCAGCCGGATCGAGTTAGTACCGCAGTCGATCGCCGCAATGCGCTCCCCCTCGGCACCGTGATTCACACCCACTCCTGTCTGACAAGGATTCCGCTCATCGCCGGGTCGTCGGCGAGCATGGCCAGCGCCTCATCCCCGAACGGATTGACCCCGCGGCCCTTGGCCAGTGCGTGAGCAATCAGCACGTGCAGGCATTTGACCCGGTCGGGCATGCCGCCGCCGGAGAACTCCGTACCCAGCGGCTCGAGCGCGTCCCGCTCGGCCAGATAGGACTCATGGGCGCGCCGGTAGGCGGCCGCCACATTCGGGTCCTCAAGAAGCCGGGCCGACATCTCCCGCATCACCCCCTCGGACTCCAGCCGACTCGCCGCGGCGGTCAACGCCGGGTGGGTCAGGTAGTACAGCGTCGGAAACGGGGTTCCATCCGGCAACCGGGGCGCGGTCTTGACCACGCCGGGTTCACCGTTGGGGCAGCGGTAGGCGATCTCCAGCACCCCCCGCGGGTCGCGACCCAGTTGCCGCGCCACCGCGTCGATATCGGCCGGATCAACCACCGGGCACGGGTGGGTCGGGGGGCGGTGGCGCAACCGGCCCCGGCGTGTCGGGCACCGGCCCGGG
Source organism: Mycobacterium sp. (assembly GCA_020439025.1). GTDB lineage: Bacteria > Actinomycetota > Actinomycetes > Mycobacteriales > Mycobacteriaceae > Mycobacterium. The sequence goes on from JAGQTO010000120.1 coordinate 2,478, forward strand.
CGCGTCCGGCGGTGCCGGCGGCGGGCCGTGCGGAGTGTCGGCGATGGTGTGCCACAAAGAGGTGTACCAGGGATCGCCACTGTTCACCGGTGCCGTCTGCGGCTCAACGCCGGGTTCGACCACCGCACCCGGCGGCAACTGGACCTGATAGGGGATGTCACCGGGCTTGACGAACCCCAGCCGCTCACGGGCCTGGGCGGCGATGTACACCGGGTCGGCGAGTTTTGCCTTCTGGCCTTCCAATTGGGCGATCTGGGCGCGTAGGGCGGCCTCGCTGGCGGCCAACTGCTTCATCTCGGTGCGCTGGGCGAAGTAGGTGCGCACCGGCCCGGCGATGGTCAGCGTCAGCACGCACACCACCGCGGCCAGAATCGCGGCCCGGCGGGCGGTGAAACCCAGACGCTGCTCGTTCTGCTGTTGCACCGAGTCGGAGATGACCTGCCGGATCGGCTCGGTGATGCTGCGACCGACCGACTCCGCCCTGGCCCGCAGCCCGGTGGGACGGGTTTCGCGGGCGCCGATTCGCGCCGGACGGGCGCGGGCACGGCCCGACGCACCCGGCCGGGAAGCCGGCGCACGCCGCTTGGGATCGGACCGCTTACCTTCTGCCACGTGGTGCTCGTTCGGTAGCGACCGTCTACTCGGGCCCGACGAACCGCGGGAAGGCCAGGTCGCCCGCGTACCGGGCGGCATCACCGAGGGCCTCCTCGATGCGCAGCAATTGGTTGTACTTGGCCACCCGCTCGCTGCGGGCCGGCGCGCCGGTCTTGATCTGTCCGCTGCCCACCGCGACCGCGAGATCGGCGATGGTGGTGTCCTCGGTCTCACCGCTGCGATGGCTCATCATCGTGCGGTATCCGCTGTTGTGGGCCAGCGCGACCGCGTCGAGGGTCTCAGTGAGGGTGCCGATCTGGTTGACCTTCACCAGCAGCGCGTTGGCCGCCCCCCGTTCGATGCCCTCCTCGAGCCGCTCTGGGTTGGTGACGAAAAGATCGTCGCCGACGATCTGCACGCGATCCCCGATCGCGGCCGTCAACGCCACCCAGCCGTCCCAATCGTCCTCGTCCAGCGGATCCTCGATGGACACCAGCGGGTACGCGTCGATCAGGCCGAGATAGAACTCGCCCATCTCCGCGGCCGAGCGGACCTGCTTCTCGAAGCTGTACCCGGAACCCTTGGTGAAGAATTCGGTGGCCGCGACGTCGAGGGCCAGTGCGATGTCCCCGCCCGGGGTGAAGCCTGCGGACTCGATGGCCGAGCAGATCAGGTCGAGGGCGGCCCTGGTGCCGGCGACGTCCGGGGCGAAACCGCCCTCATCGCCGAGACCGGTGTTGAGGCCCTGCTTCTTCAGCACCGCCTTGAGCGCGTGGTACACCTCGGCGCCCCAGCGCAGCGCCTCCTTGAAACTCGGGGCCCCGATCGGGGCGACCATGAACTCCTGCACATCGACCCCCGTATCGGCGTGCGCGCCGCCGTTGAGGATGTTCATCATCGGCACCGGGAGGATGTGGGCGTTGGGTCCGCCCAGGTACCGGAACAGCGGCAACTCCGCGCTCTCCGCGGCGGCCTTGGCCACCGCCAGCGAGACGCCCAGGATGGCGTTGGCACCCAGCCGTGACTTGCCCGGGGTGCCGTCGAGATCGACCAGCGCCTGATCGACCAGACGCTGGTCGTCGGCCGAGATACCGATGACCGCCGGGGCGATCTCGTCGAGAACCGCCTCGACGGCCTTCTGTACGCCCTTGCCCCCGTAGCGGCTACCGCCGTCGCGCAACTCGACCGCCTCGTGCTCACCGGTCGACGCCCCGGAGGGTACGGCGGCACGGGCGATGGTCCCGTCAATCAGGGCCACCTCGACCTCGACGGTCGGATTGCCGCGCGAGTCGAGGATTTCGCGGGCGGCCACCTGCTCGATGATGGGCACGGAGTTCTCCTTGCTGGGCGTAAGGGCTGTCAGACGAACAGCCTAGATGCTCAACGGCCCGGTCGGGCCGCACTCGGTGGGTCTATCGGGACCCGGTCGGTCACAGCGGATGACCGGCCGCATAGGCGGTGGCCCAGTCCCGCACCGACCGGGCGTACTGATCGGAATGGTTGTAGGCCCGCAGGGCATTCATCCAGCCGACCGGGGTGGCCATGTCCTTACCGCGGAAGCACAGGTAGCCGGCCGCTGACAGGGCGGCGTCGTCGAAATTGTCCGGACTGACGACCCGATCGTTGTTGGCGTCCACACCGTAGAGCCGCCAGGTCTCCGGGATGAACTGCATGGGGCCCATCGCCCTGGCATAGACCGGGTCATCGTCCGTCGAGGCGTCATGGTCCAGGATCTCCAAATTCCCGTTGGTCCCGTCGAGCTCGACACCCCGGATCGGGGGGCTGACATCGCCGTTGCGGGCGATCTCCGCACCGCGGTAGGTGCCGTGATGGCTTTCCACCATGCCGATGCCGGCCAGGGTGGTCCAGGACAGATGGCAGTCGGGGTTCTCCACCTCGGCCACCCGCGCGGCATAGGCGTAGGCCTCCAGCGCCGAGATCGGGATGCCAAGAGCGGGGGCGCGCTGCTCGGCCCACTCGCGCAGTTGGTCGGCCGCCCGGCCCGTGACATCGGTGTCGATCGCGGGCACCGGATCCCCCGCCGGGGGCGGAACTCCGTCGGGAATGGGGATACCCGGTTTCCAGGAACAACCGGGCGCGAGCAGCGCCACCGCAGCCGTGGCGGCAACGAGGTTGCGCACCCGGCGTATCAACGACACGAGACTCCTACCGCCCACATTTACCCGTACATCGTCCCACGGGACGGGTTTCGTTAGCCGGTGCGACGCCCCGCCCGGGGCGCCGTCAGGACAGCTGCGCCCGCCACTCCTGGGCATCGATCGGGCCGGTGCAGCCCAGCTGCCCGGCGCGGCGCTGGACGATCGCCCGCTCGGCTGCGCGAACCGCGTCCATGAACTCCAGGACCGCGCTGCGCAACTCCTGTTCGGCGTCACCACCCGGGCGCAGCGAGACCGACCGCAGCGACGCCGGGATCAGGTCGGCCGGAAGCCCGGCCGCGGTCACCCGGTCGATGACCTTCTGCGCCAGGGCCAGTGCGGGCTGCGCGGTGGGCAGTCCCTCGACACAGGACCGCGCATCGGAGCGTTCGGCGGCCTTGCGCTGCTCCCACTGGGCCAGCTGATCCTCCAGGGTGATCTGCTCGCCGGCCAGGACGGCGGGGACCCGGTTGCCGAGCTTTCGCACCAGCGCGTCGGCCACATCGTCGATGTTGAAAGGGTGCCGCGGGGACTCCTCGGCGATACGGGCGTGGAAGAGCACCTGCAGCAGCACGTCACCGAGTTCGTCGCGCACCTCCTCGGGATCCCCGCCGTGGACCGCGTCAAAGAGTTCGTAGGTCTCCTCCAGCAGATAACGGCGCAGCGAGTCGTGGGTCTGCTCGCTCTCCCACGGCCCCGAGGTGCGCAGCCGGTCCATGATCTCGACCGCGTCGACGAGTCGCTCCCCGGGCTGCGCGGTGAAAGTGATGAGCCCCTCGCCCGCGGCCAGGCGTTGACGCACCTCGGGGTGATCGGGGTTAGAGGACAGCAGTACCGGCGCGGACGGCTCCATCAGCGACGAGCGCGCCGCGGGCAACGACCATTGCACCCGGATGGGCATGTCCTCGGTGTACTGGACGTCACCGCCGAGCAGTTCTACCGCCTCGATCGGCACCATGGCCGGCCGGCGGGGATCGACCAGGACGACGGTCATCGGGCTACCTCCTTGGCGCCGACGGCCAAGGTCGTCACGTCCACTTCGCCCTTGGGCCGGCCGTCGAGTGCCAGCAGCAGGTCGGCGGCCATCTGAACCAACTCCAGGTCGCGAATCCGGGGTGCTCCCACGCTGTCGGCGGAGCGCGGGACGGGCACCTGAACCGTCGCCGTCGTCGCGCGGTAGCGCGCTGCCGGGTACATCCGGGCCAGCCGCACCTGGGCGGAATCAGCCAGGGTCAGCGGCGCCACACGCAGGGTCGCCGCCGAACTGCTGCCGGTGACGGCGAGTTCGGTGACGCCGTAGTGACGGCACAGCAGCCGCAGCCGAGCCACCGCCACCAGCCGTTGGGCGGGCTCGGGCAGCGGACCGTACCGGTCGACGAGCTCGTCGACCACCGCCGCGACCCCCGCCTCGTCGGCCGCCGACGCCAGCCGCCGGTAGGCCTCCAAGCGCAGCCGGTCACTGCCGATGTAGTCCGGCGGCAGGTGCGCGTCGACGGGCAGGTCGATCCGGACGTCTTTGGGCTCTTCGGCGACGGGCACCGCGGTTCCGTCCGAGGCCGCCTTCAGTGCCGCGCGATAGGCCTCCACCGCCTCGCCGACCAGACGCACGTACAGATCGAAGCCGACCCCGGCGACGTGCCCGGACTGCTCGACGCCAAGCACGTTTCCGGCGCCGCGGATCTCCAAGTCCTTCAAGGCCACCGCCATGCCCGCGCCGAGTTCGTTGTTCTGCGCGATAGTCGCCAGCCGGTCGTGGGCGGTCTCGGTCAGGGGGTTGTCCCGCGGATAGAGGAAGTAGGCGTAGCCGCGTTCGCGGCTCCGCCCGACCCGGCCGCGCAGCTGATGCAGTTGGGACAGCCCGAAAGTGTCGGCCCGCTCCACGATGAGCGTGTTGGCGTTGGAGATGTCCAATCCCGTCTCGATGATCGTGGTGCAGACCAGGATGTCGTAGTCGCGGTTCCAGAACCCCTGCACGGTCCGCTCCAACTGCTCCTCGGGCATCTGCCCGTGGGCGACCACGACGCGGGCCTCGGGCACCAGCGCGCGGACCCGGGCGGCCGCGTTGTCGATGCTGGCGACCCGGTTGTGCACGTAGAACACCTGGCCGTCGCGCAGCAGTTCACGGCGCAGCGCGGCGGCGACCTGTTTGTCGTCGTGCGGCCCGACATAGGTCAGCACCGGATAGCGCTCCTCCGGCGGGGTCAGGATGGTCGACATCTCCCGGATACCGGCCAGGCTCATCTCCAGCGTGCGCGGGATCGGGGTGGCGCTCATGGTGAGCACGTCGACGTGGCTGCGCAGCGCCTTGATGTGCTCCTTGTGCTCGACGCCGAAGCGCTGCTCCTCGTCGACGATCACCAGGCCGAGGTCCTTCCAGCGGATCCCGGTCTGCAGCAGGCGGTGGGTGCCGATGACGACGTCCACACCACCGTCGGCCATACCAGCGATGACCGCCTTGGACTCGGCCGGGTCGGTGAACCGGGACAGGCCCTTGACGGTCACCGGGAACCCGGCCATCCGCTCGGTGAAGGTCTGCAGGTGCTGCTCGGCCAGCAGCGTCGTGGGCACCAGAACGGCGACCTGCTTGCCGTCCTGAACCGCCTTGAAGGCCGCCCGCACGGCGATCTCGGTCTTGCCGTAGCCCACGTCGCCGCAGACCACCCGGTCCATCGGGACCGGCTTCTCCATATCCTTCTTGACCTCGCCGATGGCGGTCAGCTGATCGACGGTCTCGGTGAATCCGAAGGCGTCCTCCATCTCGGCCTGCCACGGGGTGTCCGGAGCGAAGGCGTGCCCGGGCGCGGCCTGCCGCTTGGCGTACAGGGCGACAAGTTCACCGGCGATCTCCCGAACGGCCTTGCGCGCCTTGGTCTTCGTATTCGCCCAGTCGCTGCCACCCAGCTTGCTCAGCGCCGGTTGCTCGCCGCCGACGTAACGGGACAGCTGATCCAGGGAGTCCATCGGGACGAACAGCTTGTCGGCCGTCTGCCCCCGCTTGTTGGAGGCGTACTCCAGAACCAGGTACTCCCGGCGAGCCCCGCCTACGGTGCGCTCCACCATCTCCGCGAAACGGCCGATTCCGTGCTGGTCGTGAACCACCAGATCACCCGCGGTCAGTGCCAGCGGATCGACGGTGTTGCGCCGCCGCGCCGCCAGCCTCTTGCCCTCCGGACCCGTGGCCCGGTTGCCGGTCAAGTCGGTTTCGGTGACCACCACCAGGTTGGCACCGGGCAGGATGATCCCGTTGTGCAGCGGGCCCTTGAGCACACCGACCACGCCGGGGGCGGGCGATTGCCCCGGCTCCAGCATCGCCGCCGGGGTGTCGTGTTCGGCGAGTTGCTCGACGACCCGGTGGGCAATGCCCACGCCCGGCGCGACCACGCCGGCCACACCTCCGGTCAGCACGTGGGCGCGCAACATCGCGAAAATCTCCTCGACGTTGCTCTGCTGCCCGCGTGCCGAGGGAGCGGGGCGCGCGTCCAGTTCGAAGGCCGACGCGGACGGGGAGGACAGCTGGCCAACCGTCCACCACGGGTGCCCGGCCACGGTGGCCGCGGCCCGAACCTCCTCAAGTTCGCGGAAACCCGACCCGCCGAGTTGTTCGGCGTCGATGGGCGCCTCGCCGCCGATGGCCGCCACCGACCAGGAGGCCTCCAGGAACTCCCGGCCGGTCTTGATCAGGTCTGCCGCACGCGTTCGGACCTTCTCCGGTTCACACACCAGCACCGGAGTCCCCGCCGGCAGGTGATCGGTGAGCAGGCTGAGAGCCTCGGGGCGCAGTACCGGGGCCAGCGCCTCCATCCCATCCACCGGTATGCCTTCGGCCAACTTGACCAGCATGTCGGCCACACCGCCGGTCACGGTGTTCTCGTCGCGGGGCGCACGTTGGGCCAATACCTCTGCGCGGGAACGCACTTCGTCGGTCAGCAGCAATTCCCGACAGGGGACCGCGACCACCACGTCGACGTCCAGCTCGGGGATGGAACGCTGATCGGCGACCGAGAACATCCGCATCTCGGTGATCTCGTCGCCCCAGAACTCAACCCGGATCGGATGCTCGGCGGTCGGCGGGAAAAGGTCGAGGATGCCCCCGCGCACCGCGAACTCACCGCGCCGCGCGACCATGTCGACCCGGTTGTAGGCGAGTTCGACCAACCGGGCCGCCAAGCGATCGAAGTCGAACTCGGCGCCGATCGACAGCACGACTGGCTCGATATCGGCCAGATCGGCGGCCATCGGCTGCAGCAGCGATCGCACCGTGGTGACGACGACCTTCAGCGGCGGCCCCAACCGGTCGTCATCCGGGCGCGCCAGCCGCCTCAGCAGCATCATCCGGGCACCGACGGTGTCCGCCCCCGGCGAGAGCCGTTCATGCGGAAGGGTCTCCCAGGACGGGAACATCGCCGCGGCCTCACCGAGCACCCCGCGCAGTTCGGCGGTGAGGTCGTCGGACTCCCGTCCGGTCGCCGTCACCACCAGCAGCGGGCCCCGGCGCGCCAGGGCAGCCGCGACGAACAACTGCGCGCTGACCGGGCCCACCACGTCCAGCACGTCGGGATGCTCGGCGGCCCGCTCGGCGAGTTCGGTGAACGTCGGCGCGGCGAGCACGGTGTCGGCCAGACCGGCCAGCGGGGTCTGCACGTACTGACGCCCCGTTGTGGTCATGGTGCGCACATTCTAGGTAGCCGCCAAAAACCCTTGCGGCGGGATGTGATTCGCGTAACGACTACTCCCCCTGTAACTGCGGGTCGACCTCGAGGTTGGTCAAGCCGTTCCACATCATGTTGACCAGGTGGGCGGCCACGACCTCCTTCTTGGGCTGACGGGCGTCGAGCCACCACTGTGCGGTCAGCGTCACGGACCCCACCAGGGCCTGCGCGTACAACGGCGCCAGCTCGGGATCCAATCCGCGGCGGGAGAAGTCGCCGGCCAGGATCGACGCGACCTGACTGACGGCATCGTTGATCAGGCTCAGATAGGTGCCCGAGCTGACTGAGGCCGGGGCGTCGCGCAACAGCAGCCGGAACCCGTCGGCACGTTCCTCGACGTAGGTCAGCAGCGCCAGCACCACCTGTTCGACTCGGGGCCGATAGCGGTTGTTGGTCAGCGACGAGGTGACGCCGTCGAGCAGGGCCGACATCTCCCGGTCGACGACCACCGCGTAGAGACCCTCTTTGCCGCCGAAATGCTCGTATACCACCGGTTTGGAGACTCCCGCTCGCTGGGCGACCTCCTCGATCGAGGTGCCCTCATACCCACGCTCGGCAAACAGCGACCGGGCGATGTTGATCAACTGATGGCGACGTTCGCTGCCGGTCATCCGGACCCGTGGCGGCCGCTGCGGGGTCTCCGGTGCTGCCACGGCTATCAGGGTACCCAGGTGGACTACAGTCACGGAGGAGTCCCTGGGGCAATCCGCCGTGGTGTAATTGGCAGCACCTCTGATTTTGGTTCAGATAGTTCAGGTTCGAGTCCTGGCGGCGGAGCGGATTTCACCGCGATTGTGCGATTTCCCACGGCCCGGCGGCATGTCACGGACGAATCCGCACCCTGGGATACCCGATGAACCTGGGATACCCGATGACCCTGGGAGGCCCGATGACGACAACCGATGATTCCGCGATCCTCGTGCTGGCGGCCGGCGCCGGCACCCGGATGCGATCGGACACTCCCAAGGTTCTGCACCGACTGGGCGGGCGCAGCATGCTCTCGCACGCCCTGCACGCGGTGGCGGAGGTCGGCCCTGAGCATCTGGTGGTGGTACTCGGGAAGGACCGCGAACGCATCGGCCCGGTGGTCGCCGAGCTGGCCCGCGAGCTCGGCCGCGCGGTCGAGGTGGCGATCCAGGAACAGCAACTGGGCACCGGCCACGCGGCACTGTGCGGGTTGTCGGCGTTGCCCTCGGACTTCGACGGGGTCGTCGTGGTCACCTCAGGCGACATCCCATTGCTCGACTCCGGCACCCTGGCCGAACTCGTCGCCACCCACCGCCGCGAACCGGCCGCAGTCACCGTGCTGACCACCACCGTGCCCGATTCGACCGGTTACGGCCGCATCCTGAGAACCCAGGACGGCGAAGTCATCGCGATAGTCGAGGAGACCGACGCCACCCCTCAGCAGCGGGCGATCCGCGAGATCAACGCCGGGATCTACGCCTTCGACATCGACGCCCTGCGCTCGGCGCTGGGCCGACTGTCCTCCGACAACGCCCAGCACGAGCTGTATCTGACCGACGTGATCTCTATCGTGCGCGCCGACGGGCAGATCGTGCACGCCAAGCACGTGGACGATTCCGCGCTGGTCGCCGGCGTCAACGACAGGGTGCAGTTATCGGACCTGGCTGCAGAACTCAACCGCCGCGTCATCGCGGCTCATCAGCGCTCCGGCGTGACCGTCATCGACCCCACCACCACCTGGATCGACGTGAACGTGGCGATCGGCCGGGACACCGTCGTCGCGCCCGGAACCCAACTGCACGGTGCGACGCGGATCGGGGACCGGTGCGCGATCGGGCCCGACACCACCCTGACCGACGTCGAGGTCGGCGACGGCGCCTCGGTGGTGCGCACCCACGGCAGCCAGGCGGTCATCGGCGCGGGCGCCGAGGTCGGGCCATTCACCTTTCTGAGGCCAGGCACCCGGCTGGGAGCCGAGGGCAAGCTTGGCGCGTTCGTGGAGACCAAGAACGCCTCGATCGGGACCGGCACCAAGGTGCCGCACTTGACCTATGTCGGCGACGCCGACATCGGCGAGCACAGCAACATCGGCGCCTCCAGCGTGTTCGTCAACTACGACGGCGAGAACAAGTACCGGACCACCATCGGGTCACACGTCCGCACCGGGAGCGACACCATGTTCGTCGCGCCGGTCACCGTCGGCGACGGCGCCTATACCGGCGCCGGGACGGTGGTACGCGAGGACGTCCCGCCAGGAGCGCTGGCGATCTCCGCGGGACAGCAGCGCATCATCGCCGACTGGGTGCTGCGCAACCGGCCCGACAGCGACTCCGCACGGGCGGCCACGCGGGCCGCCGACCCCGCGCAGGGCTGATCCGGACCCGGCACCGTACGATGACCGCGTATCGAAACCCGACCGGCAAGGGCATCACAGTGGGCACCGATTGGATTGACAGCCGCAAGAACCTGATGTTGTTCTCGGGCCGGGCGCACCCCGAATTGGCCGATGAGGTCGCCAAGGAACTCGACGTCGACGTCACCGCGCAGACCGCCCGGGATTTCGCCAACGGCGAGATCTTCGTGCGTTTCGACGAGTCGGTGCGCGGCAGTGACGCCTTCGTCCTGCAGTCCCATCCGGCGCCTTTGAACCAGTGGCTGATGGAACAGCTGCTGATGATCGACGCCCTCAAGCGCGGCAGCGCCAAGCGCATCACTGCGATTCTGCCGTTCTACCCTTACGCCCGGCAGGACAAGAAGCACCGCGGCCGCGAGCCGATCTCCGCACGTCTGGTCGCCGATCTGCTCAAGACCGCCGGCGCGGACCGGATCGTCTCGGTGGACCTCCACACCGACCAGATCCAGGGCTTCTTCGACGGACCGGTGGACCACATGCGGGCACAGCCCCTGCTCACCGGCTACATCCGGGAAAATTACGCCACCTCCGACATCGTCGTGGTATCGCCGGACTCCGGGCGCGTCCGGGTGGCCGAGAAGTGGGCCGACGCGCTGGGCGGCTCACCGCTGGCCTTCATCCACAAGACCCGCGATCCCCGGGTGCCCAACCAGGTGGTGTCCAACCGGGTGGTCGGCGAGGTCGAGGGCAAGACCTGCGTGCTGACCGATGACATGATCGACACCGGCGGAACCATCGCCGGCGCGGTTAAGCTGCTGCGCGAGGACGGCGCCAAAGACGTGATCATCGCCGCAACCCACGGCGTGCTGTCCGACCCGGCCGCCGAGCGGCTCGCCGCCTGCGGCGCGCGCGAAGTGATCGTCACCAACACCCTGCCGATCGACGACTCCAAGCGCTTCGCTCAATTGACGGTGCTGTCGATCGCTCCACTGCTGGCCAGCACAATCCGCGAGGTCTTCGAAAACGGCTCGGTGACAAGCCTTTTCGACGGCGACGCTTAGACCGATGTGGTGATCGCTGCGGTGCGCGCACACCTCCTCAGCCGGTCGTGGTCGGCCGCCGTCGCGGTGACGGTGACGGTGTCGGTGGCGGCCGCGGGCTGCCAGGCCCACACCGCCGACTACTCGTCGCTGGCCACCACCAGCCCCCGCAGCAGCACCGAGACCACCGCAGCCACTCCGACGCCGATCGCCCAGTACCTGGCCGGCGTCGGCGTCACCGGTGAGCAGGTGCCCTTGGACAAACTGACTGATCTCACGGTGACGCTTCCCCGACCACCGGGATGGACCACCTACGCCAACCCGAACTTCTCGCCAGGAACCGAGGCGATCGCCAAGGACAACAACTATCCGACCGCATTGCTCATGGTGTTCAAGCTCGACGGGAACTTCGATGTCCAGGCCGCACTGGAACACGCCGACGACGACGCCGAACTCTCCAAGAACTTCAAACGCCTGAACTACTCCGACTCTGACTTCGACGGCTTCCCCTCGGCGATGGTCGAGGGGAGCTACGACAGTGGGTCAACCCGTTTGCACACCTACAACCGCATCGTGATCCCGGTGACGCCGGACTTCCAGCGCTACCTGGTGCAGTTCACCGTGACGACGTTGGCCGAGCAGGCAGCGGAGCAGGCACCCGACGTCCAGAAGGTGATCGAGGGCTTCTCGGTGGCGGTGAAGTAGGTTCTCTCTCCATGAGCAGTTGGACAGCAGCCGACCTGCCGTCGTTCGCCGGCAAGACCGTCGTCGTCACCGGGGCCAACAGCGGCCTGGGACTGGTGACCGCCCGCGAACTCGCCCGGGTCGGGGGCCGGGTGATCCTGGCCTGCCGCAATGCCGACAAGGGCGCACAGGCCGCCGCAACCATGACCGGCGACGTCGAGGTGCGCAGTCTGGATCTACAGGATCTGGCCTCGGTCCGGGAGTTCGCCGACTCGGTCGATGCCCTGGATGTGCTGGTCAACAACGCGGGCATTATGGCGGTGCCGTACGCACTCACCCGTGACGGATTCGAAAGTCAGATCGGCACCAATCACCTCGGCCACTTCGCGCTGACCAATCTGCTGCTGCCCAAGCTCGCCGACCGCGTGGTGACGGTGTCGTCGATCATGCACTGGTCCGGCTTCATCAGCCTCACGGACCTCAATTGGAAGGCGCGGCCCTATTCGGCGTGGCTGGCCTACGGCCAGTCCAAATTGGCGAACCTGCTGTTCACCAGCGAATTGCAGCGCCGACTGGCCGCCGTGGGCTCGCCACTGACGGCGCACGCCGCCCACCCCGGATACTCGGCCACCAATCTGCAGGGACACACCGGCAACCCGATCGGCACACGGTTCTGGGCACTCACCAACAAGCTGGCCGGCACCAGCCCCGAGTTCGGCGCCAACCCGACTCTCTACGCGGCATCCCGCGATCTGCCCGGCGACAGCTTCATCGGCCCGAAGTTCGGCGCCCGCGGACCCGTGGAACGGGTCGGCCGGAGCCCACTGGCCCGGAACAACGGCACCGCCGCGGGGTTGTGGCGGCTTTCCGAGCAGCTCGCCGGAGTCGAATTTCCGTTGTAAGGCACCGTTCGACTACCCTTGGCGCAGCGTCACGGCGAGGGTGGCCCGGCCACCGTTATCGACGAGGCATTCGCCGCCCTGAGCGGCGTTGAAGCCCCCTTCGCCGTGCGGCAGACGACCCGGAGAAGGCAGGAGCATCAACGATGGCCAAAGGCGCCAGCACCAACAAACTCACCGCGGAGGTTCGCACCCGCACCGGTAAGGGCGCCTCGCGGCAGGCCCGCCGCGAGGGAAGGTTTCCCGCGGTGCTGTACGGCCACGGCAGCGATCCGCAACACCTCGAACTGAACGCCCACGACTTCGCCGCCGTGCTGCGCCATTCCGGCACCAATGCGGTGCTGAGCCTGGACATCGACGGCAAGGAGCAACTCGCCCTCACCAAGGCCCTGGCGATGCACCCGATCCGGCGCACCATCACCCACGCCGATCTGATCATCGTGCGCCGCGGCGAGAAGGTCACCGTGGAGGTGCCGGTGCACCTCGACGGCGACGCCGAAGCCGGCACCCTGGTCACCCAGGACGCCACCACGATCGAGATCGAGGCCGAGGCACTGTCGATCCCGGAGAGCCTGACCGTGTCGATCGAAGGCGTCGGGGAAGGCACCCAGATCGTGGCCGGTGACGTCGTTCTGCCCTCCGGCGTCACGCTCGTCAGCGACCCGGAGATGCTGGTGGTCAACATCGTCGCGGCTCCGACCGCCGAGGACCTTGAGGCCGAGGGCGAAGGCGAATCCGGCGAGGGCGCGGCCGAGGGCGAAGGCGAGTCCGAGGGCGCGGCCGCCGAGGGCGAGTAACCCCCGGTGGCCGAGCCACTGTTGGTCGTCGGCCTCGGCAACCCCGGTCCGCAGTACGCCAAGACCCGGCACAATGTCGGGTTCATGGTCGCCGACCTGCTGGCCTCTCGGATCGGGGCGACCTTCAAGGTGCACAAGCGCTCCGGTGCCGACGTGCTCACCGGACGGCTGTGCCACCGGCCCGTCGTACTGGCCAAGCCGCGCTGCTACATGAACGAATCGGGCCGGCAGGTTGGCCCCCTGGCGAAGTTCTACTCGATACCGCCAGCGGACGTGATCGTCATCCACGACGAACTCGACATCGACTTCGGCCGGATTCGCCTCAAAACCGGGGGCGGCGAGGGCGGCCACAACGGGCTGCGTTCGGTGGCCAACGCTTTGGTCTCCAGGGACTTTCAGCGGGTCCGTATCGGCATCGGCAGGCCGCCGGGCCGCAAAGATGCGGCGGCGTTCGTCCTGGAGCCGTTCACCGCCGCCGAACGCGCTGAGGTGCCGACCATCTGCGAGTTGGCCGCCGACGCGACCGAGCTACTCGCCGAGGTGGGACTGGAGACCGCGCAAAACCGCGTGCACGCCTGGTAGGCACGCCTCGCGCCCGCGGTTCATTACCGTTAGCGGGCCCCTGGCATTCCCAGCCAGGGGAATACCGGTTGATTGGCCGGCGGTGCGGTGGTTCCCGGCCGAGCCTTGATGGCCGTACTGCCGTTGGTCTGGCAGACGGACTTGGTATCGCTGTCCTGACAGGTGGACCTAGCAGCAGCGACGGTAGCGGAAACCCCGGCCGCTACAACTAAGCCGACTATGAGTGCCGCAGCCTTGGCGAGAAGTGCCATTCCGGAATCCCCTACTCGAGCCCTCGCCCGGTAATCGCGCCCCGCACCGATGCGGCGATACGCGTGCTGACTTCAGTGTTACGGCGCATGGTCCACCTCCGGAGGTGGTGGACCATACGCTGAGAGGGCTCGCTCGCCTAGCGGCGGCCGGGCATTCCCAGCCACGGGAACACCGGCAGGTTCGCCGGCGGCGCCGTGGTTCCCGGCCGCGCCTTGATCGAGACACTGCCGTTCGTCTGGCAGATGGTCTTGGTCGCAGTGTCCTGGCAGGTGGGCCTGGCGCCGGCGACGGGAGCCGAGATCCCTGCGGCGAGGACCAAACCCGCCATCAGCGCTGCGGCCTTGACTGCAACTGTCATTGTTTAGATCCCTTTCCGGGCTGAGGTCCTGGTGTAACGCGCGTATTCGCTGGTCACGGGCAGGCGGAGATGACGACCACCGCGTCCTCACCCTCGGGCGTTCCGTTGTCCGCGGCCTTCTTGATCGCGTCCTGCTTGGCCTCTTCGACCGTGGCCCCGGCGCCACCGGCAACCACGTGGGTCTCGCTCGAGGCGACGGACACGATGCAGACGTTGTCGTTGGTCACCTCGTCAGCGGTGCACTCGACGCCGCCGGCGTCCTCGCAGGCCTTAATGACCTTGGCCGACGCCTCATCGTTGGTCGCCCCGGTGGCGGTGAAACCGACGATGGTGTTGGTCTCGGGGTTATCGTCACCCTCGGCGTCGGCGAACTCTCCGGTGCCGACAGCAACCGAAATATCCTCGGCGCCGCCGGCCTCAGCGGCCTTGGTCTCGGAAGCCTTGGTATCAGAAGCTTTGGTCTCGCTGGAAGTAGTTTCACTGGCCTTGGTTTCGCTGCTCGGACTTTCCGACTTCGCGCACCCACTCATGACCCCACCGGCGAGAACACCCGCCGCAACGATCGCCCAGATTTTACGAGTACTGGCCATGCCCGCCCTCTCTTGAAGTGACTTGGCAGTCAGCGTACTAGACCATCGCGACTTTGGGGCGGCTGGCCGCTGTGGTTCAGCGCTCAGGTCACCAGTGTCAATGATGTGGACCGGCGCAGCTTGCCCGAGGGAGTCTTGGGGATGGTGCCCGGGCCGAGGACCACGACGTTGCGCGGCCGGACGTCGACCTCTGCGACGACCTCGTGGGCGACTTGCTGCTCGATACGACGCACCTCGGCGGGGTTCTCCCAGTCGTTGGACTCCACCGCCACCGCGAACGTCTCGCGGGAGTGCCCGGCGTCCAGACGCACCGCGACCGCACAACCCGGCCGAACTCCCGGGACCCGCCCGGCGGCGCGTTCGATATCGGTCGGATAGATGTTGCGCCCGGCCATGATGATGACGTCCTTGACCCGGCCACAGACCACGACGTGGCCCTCTTCGGTCAGGTAGCCCAGGTCGCCGGTGTCGTACCAGCCGTTCTCGTCCTGGGCCGGCACGAAGCCGCCCATGGTGATGTATCCGGGCGTCAGCGATTCGCCCCGCAATTCGATGATCCCGACCCCGCGCGCCGGCAGCACTTTGCCGTCCTCGTCGACGATGCGGGCCTCCAGATCGCGCAGCAATGGCCCCAGGGTGGCCAGCCGGCGGGTGTTGCCCTTGGTCGCGGGTACAGCCCGGCGCAGCGCGGCCAGCAGGTCGGCGTCGACCTCGTCGACCACCAGTCCGGCGCCGCATTCGGAGAACGACACCGCCAGGGTGGTCTCGGCCATGCCGTAGGCCGGCAGGATCGCACCGGGCGGCAGCCCGAACGGCTTGCCCGCATCCAGCAGGTCCTCTACGTCGGCGGGCTCCACCGGTTCCGCCCCGGAGAGGGCGAACCGCAGCGTGGACAGGTCGAACTCGCCGGCGTTGGCCTGGCGCCGGAGCCGCTTTGCGAATAACGCGTAGGCGAAGTTCGGCGCGGCGGTCATGGTGCCCTTGTACTTGTCGATGAGCTTCGCCCACAGCAGGGTGTCGCGCAGGAAGTCCAGCGGGGTGACCTTGACCAGCTCGGCCCCGAAGTACATCGGGATGGTCAGAAAGCCCACCATGCCCATGTCGTGGAAGCAGGGCAGCCAGCTGACCATCACGTCGGATTCGACGTCGTACTGCGCGCCGATGAACATGGCTTCGGCGTTGGAATAGATGTTGCGGTGGGTGATGACGACGGCCTTGGGCGAGCCGGTGGAACCGGAGGTCAGCTGCATGAGCGCGACGTCGTCCTCGCCGGTTTCGACCGGGTCGATCGGGTCGGCGGCCAACAGTTCGGCGACGGTCAGCACCAGCACGCCGCGCTCGGCCAGCACCGGGGCGGCGGCGAGGAACGGATCGGAGATCACGACGGCCTTGGCCTCGATCATGTCGATGACGTTGGTGGTGTCCTCCGCCCAGTGCGCCAGGTCCGTGCGCGGGGTGGGTTGATGCAGCATGGTCAGGCTCGCACCGCGCATCCACAGGCCCTGAGCGGTCGGGGCGATTTCGACCGGGGCGCCGGCCAGAACACCGACGGCATCGCCGGGACCCACACCGGCCGCGGCCAGACCGCCGGCGATCCGGCGGGCACGTTCGTGGACCTCCCGCCAGGTGTGCCGGACCGGTTCGACCGGCTCGCCGGTGACCATGCCCTTGCTGGTGGTCATGGCGTTGTGGAACATCTTCTCGGTGAATCGGCTCACCACGGCCTCCTCGGGTTCCGGTGCGGCGTCGTCGGCGCAGTCGCCCGGATTCTCATGTTCCGCCTGCCGCCCCCCGCCGCAGGGGCGGCGCGCCCGCACGAGCAGGGAGCGTTTTGGTCTCGAATCGGTGATCCGGTGCGGCCTGTCGACCGCCCGCCGATATCGGTGGGCGATCCGCAGTCATACGAAGTTCGGCCGCTCATGGTCACCGCGCACCATCTTAAACTTCCCTTAAGTTTAGGACCAACTTTCGGGGCCGTTTGAGGGGCGTGTCACACGCCGGTGCGACTATCCGGTCACCTACGAACCTCGGCCCGGCTCACCCTCCGGGCGCCGAGGTGGGCAGCACACGGGCGCCGTGCACCGGCCCACTGGCGACCCGGACCGTCCGGCACACCCCTGCACCGGCCAGTTCACTGCCAACGTCGATTGCGGCCTCGGCCGACGCGCAAAGGAAGGCGCAGGTCGGTCCGGAACCGGAGACGATCCCGGCCAGCGCACCCGCCTCGACGCCGGCCCGCAACGTGCGGCGCAGCTCAGGCATCAGGCTCAGGGCGGCGGGCTGTAGATCGTTGCCCAGCAGTGGCGCCAGGGCGTGCGGGTCGCCGCTGGACAGGGCCGCCAGCAGCGGCTCCGGATCCGACAACCGCGGCGGGTTGCCGTTGTCGCGCAGCCGGTCGATCTCGGCGTACACCGCCGGCGTCGACAGTCCCGCCGCGCCGAACGCGAGAACCCAGTGGAAGGTCGCGCGGGCCAGGACGGTCGTCAGTTCCTCGCCGCGCCCGGTTCCCAGCGCCGTACCGCCGTGCAGGGCGAAGGGAACGTCGCTGCCCAATTCAGCGGCCAGCGTGTGCAGGTCCCGGCGCGGAACACCGAGCTCCCACAATTCATTCATCCCGACCAGTACCGCGGCCGCATCAGCGCTGCCTCCGGCCATTCCGCCGGCAGCCGGGATGGATTTGTCGATGACGATCTCCACGTCCGGCGCACGCCCGACGTGCTCGGCCATGAGTTCCGCGGCCCGCCAGGCGAGGTTGCGGTCATCGACCGGGATCTCCTCGGCGCCCTCGCCGATCACCTTCAGTGAGATCACGTCGGCGGTGCGCAGGGTGACGTCGTCGGACAGCGAGACGGCGTGGAAGACGGTGGCCAGTTCGTGATAGCCGTCGGCGCGGCGGTCACCCACGCCCAGGTAGAGGTTGACCTTGCCGGGGACCCGCACGGTCACCGAGCCGGTGGTCACCCATTCCGCGGCTGTGCTGTCGTTGTACGACACCGGACGAGGGTAACGGCTGGCGAGGCAGGAATCAGCGCGCGTCGACCGATTGCGCGTCATCCTCGGCATGCCGGGCGGTGCCCGAGCGCTCCAGCAGCCGGACGAAATCGGCGATGGTCAGGGTCTCGCCGCGTCGGGCCGGGTCGATACTGGCCGAGAGCAGCCGCTCCGCGGACTCGTTGCCGGAACCCGCCCAGTCCAGGAACGCGTTACGCACGGTCTTGCGCCGCTGCGCGAAGGCGATGTCGATCAGCTCGAAGACCTGCTGGCGGAACACATCATCGGTCGGCCACGGCGCGGTCTGGTAGCGATCGATCCGGACCAGCCCGGAATACACCCGCGGGATGGGCCAGAACACCGTCGGCGAGACCATGCCGTAGCGCCGGACGTCGCCGAAGAAGCGCACCTTGGCGCTCGGGACGCCGTACTCCTTGGTGCAGGGCTCGGCGGCCAGCCGTTCGGCCACCTCGGCCTGAACCATGACCATGGCGGTGCGGATGGACGGGAACTCGCAGAACAAATGCAGCAGGGCGGGGACGGCGATGTTGTAAGGCAGGTTGGCCACCACCGCGGTGGGCTGATCGGACAGATCGGTGCGGCGCAGACCCAGCACGTCGCGGTTGAGCACCGTCAGCCGGTGAATCTCACTGTGCGAGTGCTCGGCGATCGTCTTGGGCAGCCGTCCGGCCAGCACCGGGTCGATTTCGACGGCGGTCACCCGCGCGCCGCGGTCGAGCAGGGCCAACGTGAGAGAACCGAGCCCCGGTCCGACCTCCAGAACATGGTCGGTTTTACCGACTCCCGAGGAGGACACGATCCGGCGCAGCGTGTTCGCATCGTGAACGAAGTTCTGGCCCAAGGCCTTGCGAGGCCGGAAGTCGAGTTCCCTGGCGATGTTCCTGATCTCGGTGCGAGTTAATAGCCGGATGGTCATAGTCAGCTGCTGCCGCAAACAGGCCAGGCGCCCCATCCCTGACGGGCCCGGGTCACCTCAGCGATTGCGATCTGCTCCTCCCTGGTTGCCAGGTCTGCCCTTCCAGCGTAGCGCAGACCGCCGTTGCGCTCCCAGGTGTTCTGGTCGAACTGGACCCCGCCGTAGTACCCGTTGCCTGTGTTGATCGCCCAGTTGTTCCCCGACTCACACGCCGCGATCGCGTCCCAGCGGGCGCCGTTGGTCACCGGCGGCACCTCAGTACCGGGCTTTGCCCCGACCCGCAGGACCGAGTCGCGAGCAGGCGTCACGATGGTGTTGGCCACCGGCAGCCGACCGGTCACCTCGCCGTTGACGGAGGCCACGGCAAAGGTGACGTCCTGGACGCCCGGTGTGCCGGGATCCTCGACCACCTGACGGCTCATGTTCATCGTCGGGTCCTCGATCCGGCGGGCGACCGGCTCCAGCGGCAGCTGCTCGGTCACCTTCTCCACACGGATCCGGGTGACGAGAATGCTCATGCCGTCGGTGACGGGCGTCGAAGCGGGGGGAACGCTGACATCGCGCTGCAATAGCGGCGCGCCCGCGGCGGCCAGCAGTGAGCCCACGTCGGGGGCCGCAAGCCGCACGGTGCTGATCACCCCGGCGTCGTCGAGTTGAACGGTCTTGGGCCCGACCACCGGCAGGGCCATACCGGCCAGCGGCACCCGGCTGCCCCGGGAGGCCGCGACCGGGGCGGCGTCGGTCATCGACAGCTGGGCCAGCGCCTCGTCAACGGTGGCCGCGGTGGTCCAGACCTGCTTGGGATCCTGGCCGTCCATCGAGATCTGCAGTGGCCGGCTGCGGCGCAGCACGATGGTGGCGGCTTCGCCCACCCGCTGACCCGCGGCGGGGAACAGCTCGTCGCGCTTGCCGGCGGTGTATCCGCTTTCCTCAAGGATGTCGGCCACCCGTGACTTCATCGTCGTCACCGTCATCGCGGTGCCGTCGACGTTGAGGTTGACGGTCTTCCGGGACGTGATCGCCAGGGATCCGGCACCGATGAGGGTGACCAGGATCGCCGCGGTGATCACCCGAAGCGCAGGTGAGGGCGACTGCTGGAGTCTGGTCAGCGCATTCTTCATCGTCCCGGCCTCCTTGGTGGTGACGGCCTCGGCTCCGTCGGCAACAGCGGCCACATCAGCGGCCTTTCGATCACAAGACGGTAACGAACCGGCTGCTACCGGGCAACGTCGCCGAGTTCTTCTCAGCCGACCCTCAGTCAGTCCAGGCCGTAGACGCGGCGGGCAGTCCGGGCCGAATCCTTGGCGAGTTGCTCGGCGGGCCGACCCAGCAGATCGGCCAGCGCCCGCACGGTGTAGGGCAGGCAATACGGCTCATTGGGCGCCCCGCGGAAAGGGTGCGGGGTCAGAAACGGCGCGTCGGTCTCGACCAGCAGTTGTCCCGGGGGGATCAGCCGGGCGGCCTCGCGCAGAGCGGTCGCGTTGGTGAAGCTGACCGTGCCGGAGAGGCTGAGCACCCAGCCGGCGTCGAGACATTCCCGCGCCATCTCCGGCCCCGAGGAAAAACAGTGAAAAATCACCGTTTCCGGGGCCCCCTCAGCGGCCAGCACGTCGAGCACCTCGGCGTCGGCGTCCCGGTTGTGGATCATCAGCGGTTTGCCGGTGCGCTTGGCCAGGTCGATATGCCAGGCGAAGGCCTCGCGCTGGACGTCCGGCGCGGCGCAGCCGTCGAGCCGGCCCGGCCAGTACAGGTCCATCCCGGTCTCACCGACGGCCACCACCCGCGGCTCACGAGCCAGCCGCTCGATCTCGGAGCGTGCGGCATCGGTGAGGGCGCCGGCGCGGGTGGGGTGCAAGGCGACGGCGGCGTAGAGCCGGTCGTCCCAGGTGGTGGCCCCGGCCGCCCAGCGCGCCGAGGCCAGGTCGTCGGCAATGGTGACCACGGCCAGCACCCCGACGGCCTCGGCGCGGTCGAGCACCGCGCGAACATCCTGCGCGGTGCGGGCACCGCACGCGTCCAGGTGGGTGTGGGCGTCGATCAGCGGTGCCAACGGCTCCGGTGGCGGCGGTGCCGGACGCTTGCGTCGCTGGTTCACCGCCACACCATAAGGTGATGTCGACATGAGCCAGGCCGACAAGACCCCGTTCTACGTGACGACCGCGATCGCCTACCCCAACGGCGCACCGCACGTCGGGCACGCCTACGAGTACATCGCCACCGACGCAATCGCGCGGTTCAAGCGGCTCGACGGTTTCGACGTGCGGTTTCTCACCGGAACCGACGAGCACGGCCTGAAGATGGCCCAGACCGCCGCCGCCGAGGGCCTGCCGACCGCCGAGTTGGCCCGCCGCAATTCCGACGCCTTCCAGCGGCTCGACGAGATGCTGAACATTTCCTTCGACCGGTTCATCCGGACCACCGACCCCGACCACTACGCGGCCTCGACGGCGATCTGGCAGCGGATGGCCGAGCGCGGCGACATCTACCTCGACAGCTATTCGGGCTGGTATTCGGTACGCGACGAACGGTTCTTCACCGAGGCCGAGACCAACGTCGGCCCCGACGGCACCCGGGTCGCGACCGAGACCGGCACTCCGGTGACCTGGACCGAGGAGCAGACGTACTTCTTCCGGTTGTCGGCCTATGCCGAGCCCCTGCTGGCGCACTACGCGGCCAACCCGGACTTCATCGCCCCGGAGGTGCGCCGCAACGAGGTGATCAGCTTCGTCTCCGGCGGCCTGCGCGACCTGTCGGTATCGCGGACCTCGTTCGACTGGGGCGTGCCGGTGCCCGGCGATCCCGCGCACGTCATGTACGTCTGGGTCGATGCCCTGACCAACTACCTGACCGGTGCCGGCTACCCTGACACCGACTCGTCGCTGTATCAGCGGTACTGGCCGGCGGATCTCCACATGATCGGCAAGGACATCATCCGGTTCCACGCCGTGTACTGGCCGGCGTTTCTGATGTCGGCGGGAATCCCGCTACCGCGCCGGGTGTTCGCGCACGGCTTCCTCTACAACCGGGGCGAGAAGATGAGCAAGTCGGTCGGCAACGTCGTCGACCCGGTGTCGCTGGTGCGCAGTTTCGGAGTCGATCAGGTCCGCTACTTCCTGCTACGCGAGGTGCCCTTCGGCCAGGACGGCAACTACAGCGAAGAGGCCATCATCGGCCGGATCAACACCGACCTGGCCAACGAGCTGGGCAACCTGGCGCAGCGTTCGCTGTCGATGGTGAACAAGAACCTCGGCGCCCGGGTTCCCGAGCCCGGCGAATTCTGCACCGAGGACACCGGTCTGCTGGAGTCGGCCGACTCCCTGCTGCCCCGGGTTCGCGAGGCCTTCGACAGCCAGGCGATGCATCAGGGCCTGGAAGCCATCTGGCTGATGCTCGGGGCGGCCAACCGGTACTTCTCCGCCCAGGAGCCGTGGGTGCTGCGCAAGTCCGACGCCGAGGCCGATCAGGAACGCTTCCGCACCGTGCTCTACACCACCCTCGAGGCGGTGCGGATCGCGGCGGTGCTGGTGCAGCCGGTGATGCCGGACTCGGCCGGCCGGCTGCTCGATCTGCTGGGCCAGCCGGCCGACCGGAGAGATTTCGCGGCCCTTGGTACACGGCTCACGCCGGGCACCGAGCTGCCCGCGCCCGCGGGGGTCTTCCCCCGCTACGAGCCGCCCGCCCCCTGAACCCCTCCCCACCCCCGGCGAGCAGACGCAAAAGTCTCCGCACGCCCGGCGTGTCGGAGACTTTTGCGTCTGCTCGCGGTGAGGGCGCAAGCTATGGCGATGCTGATCGAGCGGCTGGGCGCGCTGGGCGGGACCGCCGAGGTGCTGCGCGCCGTCGACGCCGGGACCCGCCGGTCGGGCCTGCCGCCGCCGGCCGCCCTGACCGGCGAATGGTTCGGCGCCGCGGCGGTCATCGCGCCGAGCCTCCAGACCGCTCCGGTGGATCCGGCCGAGGCCTTCCCGGTCACCCCTGGGAGTCGCACCGACGCGGTAGGGGGCGGCTGGATCGGCTACCTGTCGTATCCGGATCCGGGAGCCGACGAGGCGGCGCCGCGGATCCCGGTTGCCGCGGGCGGGTGGACCGACTGCGTTCTGCGGCTGGACCGCGAGGGCTGCTGGTGGTTCGAAAGCCTCTCCGGCACAGCCCTTCCCGGCTGGCTGGCAGCGGCCCTGACAACGCGCGCACCGGGGGGCGGATGCGAGATCACCTGGAGCCCACCGGATCCGGCTGAGCACCGCGGCGGTGTGCTGGCCTGCCTGGAGGCGATCCGGTCCGGCGAGGTGTATCAAGCGTGCGTGTGCACTCGTTTCACCGGCCGCGCCACCGGCTCCCCGCTGGACTTCTTCGCCGACGCGATGGATCGCACCGGCCCCGCCCGGGCGGCTTTCCTGGCCGGGACCTGGGGAGCGGTGGCCTCGCTGTCACCCGAACTCTTCCTGCGACGGACCGGGGACCGGGTGGTCTCCAGCCCCATCAAGGGCACGCTGCCGCTGCACGCCGCGCCCGAGCTTCTGCGCGAATCCGCCAAGGACGTCGCGGAGAACGTCATGATCGTCGACCTCGTCCGCAATGACCTCGGCCGGGTCTCACGAACCGGATCGGTCACGGTGCCGGAACTGTTGGCCGTGCGGCCCGCACCCGGGGTCTGGCATCTGGTGTCGACGGTTTCGGCCCAGGTGCCTGCCGACCTGCCGGCGGCCGACCTGCTGGCCGCCACCTTCCCGCCGGCATCGGTCACCGGGACGCCGAAAACGCGTGCACGGCAACTCCTTTCGCAGTGGGAACCGCACCGACGCGGGGTGTACTGCGGTACGGTCGGCCTGGCCTCGCCGGCGGCCGGCTGGGAGCTGAATGTGGCCATCCGGACGGTGGAGTTCGACGCCGTCGGCGGCGCGGTTCTCGGCGTGGGCGGCGGTATCACCGCCGACTCCGACCCTGAGGCGGAATGGCAGGAATGCCTGCACAAGGCCGCACCGATCGTGGGCCATCTCCCCGGTCCGGAACGCGCGGTACCGGGACCGCCACGCTCCTACTCGTCGGAGCGGGAGCGCAGCACCGCCTCGTAGAGTTCACGCCGGGCCGGTGCGCCCGGCCGGGTGGCGACCACTTCGGCACAGGCGTCCTTGAGCCGCCGCCCGCCCTCGACCAACCGCGCCACCTCTGCGACCAGCGAATCGATGTCCGCGACCGGGACAGCCCCGCCAAGCACCACGGTGACCTCGCCGAGGACGCCCTCGGCGGCCCACTCCGCGAGCTCGGCCAAGGTGCCCCGGCGGATCTCCTCGTGGGTTTTGGTCAACTCTCGGCACACCACCGCGCGGCGCCCGCCCCCCAGCTGCTCACCGGCGTCCGCCAGGCAGTCGGCCAATCTGCGGGGTGACTCGAAGAAGACCACGGTTCGCTCCTCAGCGGCCATCCCGGCCAGCCACGCGCGCCGGGCCGCTTGTTTGCGCGGCGCGAAACCCTCAAAGCAGAACCGGTCACTGGGCAGCCCGGACACCGCCAGAGCGGTGGTCACCGCCGACGGCCCCGGCAGACACGAGACCGGCAACCCGGCCGCCACGCAGGCCGTCACCAGCCGGTAGCCCGGGTCGTTGATGAGCGGCATGCCCGCGTCGCTGACGACCAGCACGCACGCACCCCCGGCGATCTCGGCGACCAGTGCAGGGACGCGCGACTCCTCGTTCTGGTCGAACAGGCTGACTACCCGCCCGCCTATCGTGACCCCCAGCGCCTGGGCCAGGACGCGCACCCGCCGGGTGTCCTCGGCGGCCACAACTTCCGCGCGGGCCAAGGCGTCGAGCAGGCGTTTCGAGGCGTCGGCGGGCTGGCCGAGCGGGGTCGCACCGAGGAGCAGGCGGCCGGCGGGCATGCCACAGAGCCTACGATTGTCCGCAAATGACCATCACGGCCGACGACCTCGAGGCACCTGAGCGCCGCACCCCCGTCGTCAGCCCCGGCCCACTGGTTCCCGCCCCCGACTTCGGGCCGACCGACCGCCTGCGGGGCTGGGCGGCGACGGCGGTGATCGCGGCTCTCGCGGCGCTGACCCGGTTCATGAACCTGGGTTCGCCCACCGACGCCGGAACGCCGATCTTCGACGAGAAGCACTACGCACCGCAGGCCTGGCAGCTGCTGCACAACTTCGGGGTAGAGGACAATCCCGGTTTCGGCCTGGTGGTTCACCCGCCGCTCGGCAAGCAGTTGATGGCGGCGGGCGAGGCGGTATTCGGCTACACCGGGCTGGGCTGGCGGTTCAGTGGCGCGGTGTGCGGGGTGATCCTGGCCGTGCTGGTGATGCGCATCGTGCGGCGGATCAGCCGTTCGACGCTCATCGGCACGATGGCTGGAGTGCTGATGATCGTCGACGGCGTCAGCTTCGTGTCATCGCGCACCGCCTTGCTGGACGTGTTCATGACGCTGTTCGCCGTGGCCGCCTTCGGCGCGCTGATGGTCGACCGCGACGACGTCCGCCGGCGCCTGGACACCGCGCTGTGGGAGGGGCGCATCGCCGAAACCCCCTGGGGTCCAAGACTCGGCGTTCGCTGGTGGCGCTTCGGCGCGGGCGTGCTGCTGGGATTGGCGTGCGCGACGAAGTGGTCCGGGCTGTACTACGTCGCCTTCTTCGGGGTGATGACTCTGGCGATGGACGTCTCAGCGCGCCGGGCCTACCGGGTGCCGCGCCCGTGGATGGGAGTGCTGCGTCGGGACACCGGCCCGGCCGCGTACGTCTTCGGCCTGATCCCACTGGGGCTCTACCTGCTGGCCTACGCGCCGTGGTTCGCCTCCGAAACCGCGGTCAACCGGCACGAGGTGGGCCAGTCGATCGGGCCGCGGCAGTGGTGGCAGCCTCCGGACGCCATCAGATCGCTGTGGCACTACACCTACAAGGCCTACCACTTCCACTCCACGCTGACGAACTCCGCCGGGAACCACCATCCCTGGGAGTCCAAGCCGTGGACCTGGCCGATGTCGCTGCGTCCGGTGCTCTACGCCATCGACAACCAGGACGTGCCCGGCTGCGGAGCCGCCTCCTGCGTCAAAGCGGTCCTTCTGGTCGGCACGCCGACGATGTGGTTCCTGGCTATTCCGGTTCTGCTCTATGCCCTGTGGCGCGCCGTGGTGCGCCGGGACTGGCGCTACGCGGTGGTGCTGGTGGGTTATTTCGCCGGCTGGCTGCCGTGGCTGGCCAATATCGACCGGCAGATGTACTTCTTCTACGCGGTGCCCTTGGCGCCGTTCCTGATGATGGCGATCGCCCTGATACTCGGCGACATCGTCTACCAACCGACCCGGAGCGCCGAACGACGCACCCTCGGGGTGATGGTCGCCAGCTGCTACCTCGCGCTGGCCGTCACCAACTTCGCCTGGCTCTTCCCGATCATGACCGGACTTCCGGTGTCCCAAATGACCTGGAACATGGAGATGTGGCTGCCGAGTTGGCGTTGATCCGCTGATCCGCTGATCGACTGATCGGCGTCAGCCGCCGGCGGCTACAACGGGTCCCGCGCCGCCGGGCACGACATGCAGCGCGGTCCGCCGCGGCCGGTACCCAGTTCGGCCGCCGAGATGGGCAGCACCTCGATTCCGGCGTCGGCCAACCGGGCGTTGGTCTTGGTGTTGCGCTCGTAGGCGACCACGACACCGGGCGCCAGGGCGAGAGTATTGTTGCCGTCGTCCCACTGCTCCCGCTCGGCGGTCACCGGGTCCAGTCCGGTGTCGATCACCCGAAGCCGGTCGATACCCATCGCCTCGGCCGCGGCGGTCACGAACGGCTGCTCGTCACCGATCCGCACCCCATCGGGAGTACGCCGGATGGGAAACGCCGAGAGCGAGTCCTGCACCGCCGGGTACATCACCATCGCATCGACGTCGACCATCGTGCACACCGTGTCCAGATGCATCGTCGCGCGCTGCTGGGCGATCGGCACGGCCAGCACCGTGTGCGCCAGTCCGTCGTCGAAGAGGCTACGCGCCAGCGCCTCCGCTCCGGCCGCCGTGGTTCGCTCCCCCACCCCGACCGCCACGACTCCCGATGTGAGCAGCAGCACGTCACCACCCTCGACCGGGGCCGTGTGCGATTCGTAGGCCCGGCGCACCCCCAGGAAGCGGGGGTGATGGGCGTAGACCAGATCGGTCAGCGATGTCTCGCGCATCCTGGCCGGCAGCGCCAGCGAGGTTATGGCGAAACGGGGCCCGATCCAGAACGACGAATCACGGGTGAACATCAGGTTGGGCAGCGGGTCGATGACGAAGTCGCCGCCGTGGTGCATACGACGTACCAGTGACGCGTCTCCCTTTGCGCCGAACGGGAGTTCGGTGAAGGTCATCCCGGCCATCAGCACCTGGGCCAGTTCAGCGGGCTGAAGGCCGCGAAGGTAGGACGAGAGTTCTTGCGCCAGCGGATAACCCAATCGCCGGCTGTCCACCGCGGCGGCGATGCCCTGCATCCGCGCGGCCCCGCTGGCCAGCGCCTCGGCGAGAAGCTCCGCGAGCAGCAGCACTTCCACTCCGCGGGAGCGCAACAGCGCGGCGAAGGCATCGTGCTCCTCCTGAGCGCGGGCCACCCAGGGCAGGCCGTCGAACAGCAAAGCGTCATTGTTGCGCGGGGTCAGTCGCTGGAGCTCGGCTCCGGGCCGGTGCAGGATTACAGCTCGCAGCCTGCCGACCTCGGAGTCGACACCCAAGTCGGTCGTGGTCATCAGTGAACCGTAGCGTCCGGCGCCCCGACAGCCGATCAATTCGAACGCGTGTGCGATACACTACGGGGGTGTCCGTGACGGTTCAGGGCTCGTTGTTCGACCACAGCGAGCGTCGCGACCTGGGTTCGGGAGCCTGGATCGAGTCTCGCTCGGGTTGGGTCGAGGATCCGGACAGTCTCTTCGTCGAGTTGCAGCGCATGGTCGCCTGGCGCACCGAACGCCGGCGTATGTACGACCGCACCCTCGACGTGCCGCGCCTGGTCGGCTTCTACGACCTGAGCACCGAAGCGCCACCGCATCCGGCCGTTTCACGGTTGCGCCGGCGGCTCAACGACGTCTACGCCGGCGAACTCGGGGAGCCGTTCACAACAGCGGGTTTCTGTCTCTACCGCGATGGGGCCGACAGCGTCGCCTGGCACGGCGACACCATCGGACGGGGCCGAGCCGAGGACACCATGATCGCCATCGTCAGCCTGGGCGCCACCCGGCTGTTCACTATGCGGCCCCGCGGCGGCGGCACCTCGCTGCGGTTGCCGCAGTCGCACGGGGATCTGCTGGTGATGGGCGGTTCCTGTCAACGCACCTGGGAGCACGCGGTTCCCAAGACGGCCGCACCCACCGGCCCGCGGATCAGCATCCAGTTCCGGCCTCGCGGCGTGCGCTGACTATCGGATCGCGTTGACTCCGGCGATCAGCAGATCGCGGGCACGCTGGGTGTCGACAGGGACCGTCGGCTTGTCCGGCAGCACAAGCGGGTTGGCGGCGACGATCACCTGGTAGTCGCCGAAATGGGCGGAGTAGTTGAACACCTCGCCGGTTCTGGGCTTGCCCTCGACCTCGGTCTGCACCACGCGGTGCACGCCGATGGTGGTTGCGCCATCGATCCTGGGCGCTTCGACGGCTTCGACGGTGCCGCGCAGCGGCCCGCCCCGGAAGGAGACCTTGCGGCAATCCGGGCCGGGTTCGGCCACCGGCACCGGCTCGTTGGTCTGGACGGCGATCACGATGAACCGGTTGCCCTCCCCCTCGGCGGCCACTGCGGCCATATTGCCCTCCGTTCCGGTGGGCACCAACTGGCCGGTGGCGAACGCGGCGCACTCGGCCGGCTCGAAAGTCATACCGTCCGGCAGCTTCTGACCGGCCAGCAACTTGGGGTCGATTCCGGTCTTGGCCACCTCGGTGATCTGGAACTGCGGCCCGAAACTCGCCTTCACCGCGGCGATCTTGGCGATGTCGGCGGTCGGGGCGGTGGAGCTGCACCCGGCCAGCGCTCCGGTGCACAGCAACACCATCAGGACGTTGCGGATGGCCATCGCGGTCAATCTACTCTCCCCGCACCGGATGCCCCGGAAGATGCCTGGCCGCGAGGCGTTCAGCCGCGATACGCGGCGACCGTGGTGGCCAGCAGACCGGCGGCGAACTCCGGATCCAGCGCGGGTTGTGTCGATCCGGGGTCGGTGATCAGCGTGACGAAAGCGACGCGGGACCCGAAGAAGGCGACCTGCATCGAGATGTGCGTGCTGGTCTGGCTTCCCGACTCGACGACGGTTCGCGCGACGGCGTTCCAGGCGGTGGTCAAGGCGCCCTCGATGTGCGGTCCGCCGGCGCCGGTCACTTCGGCAACGGTGTGACCGAAGGTCATCGTCCAGCGCGAGCATTCGGCCAGCACACCCATCGGGGGCGCACCGGCGGCGCTGGCGGCCACGACGACGAAGAGTGTTCCTCCCTCCCCCGAGGCGGATAGGCCGCGCGCGGAGCGGTCGGCGGAGGCAGGGTCGGCCAGCGCCCCGCACTGAGGCGGGGTGGCGCTCCACCCGGGCCCGAATCCCCACAGCGCCGGGGCGCCGGACGCGCCGGTGAAACTCCCGACTTCATAGCCGGCCGGCAGCTCGGCGCGGACCCGGGTGAAGTCGGGTTGAACCGCACCCGAGGGCGCCGCGACAGGAGGGGCCGTCCGCTCCTGCGGCGATCCACAGGCGGCCAGCACGGTCATCAGCACGGCCGCCGGCATCGCCAGCCGCCGCACGCTCAGCGGTTGAGTCGCCAGATATCGGCCGACATCACCGTGGCGAAACCACACCACAGCGGGTACGGCGCCAGCGCGGCCCCGAATTTCAGATCGGCGTCGGCCGCGCGCCTGGTCAGGTCAGCGCTGCTGGCCGCCAGCGCCGCGGCCGCCACGACCGACGGGCCGAGTTTGTTCATCTTGAAGAACACCCAACTCCATCCGGCGTTGAGGGCCAGGTTGGCGCCCAACGCGGCGATGTAGGCGCGGGCCTTGCCATCCTGCCCCTCGGCGCGGAACCGTTCGATGGTCGCGGCGGAGGTGGCCGCGATGTCGACGTACAGCGTCGTCCAGGCAACCGGGAACACCGCGTTGGGCGGGACATATCCCGGTTTGCGGATCTTGGTGTACCACCCACGCACACCCTGCTGACTCGCCACGCTTCCGGCAACAGCGGCCATCGTCGTGGCCAGGCCGGTACCCACCAGTGCCTTGCGCATGGCCCCAACCTACCGCCTCTTCGGCCCCCGGCGGGGAAACTGCAGATTCGCTAAGCTGCACCGGTCAGTGCGGATATGCAGCGACGGTGACAAGGGAGAACAGACTCGATGAAGAAGATGTCGCTGGCGGTCGGCGTGTCGGTCCTGACACTGGGCGTCGCACTGGCCGGCTGCAGTGCCACCAAGACCGAAGCCACCAAGGACGAGACCGCCACGGAGACATCGGTGGAAGCCGGTGCGACCGCATCGAGTTCCGGGCTCGCCGTGCCCGATCTGCCCACCGGGCCGAACAAGACCATCGCCGACTACGTGGCCGAAAACAAGATCGTCGAGTCGGCGGTCACGAAGGGCGAACCCGGTTCACCCACGTTCAACTTCGCGATGCCGCCGGACTGGAAGCCGGCCGGCCCGCGCAAGCCCGAATGGGCCTACGGCGCGATCATATATGACAAGGCCGAGGATCCCGCCGACCCGCCGTTCATCACCGCGATCGTCTCCAAACTCACCGGTGACGTGGAGTCGGCCAAGGTCCTCGAATACGCACCGGGCATGCTGCAGAACCTGCCCGGCTACGAGCAGGACGGAGAAGTGGAGAAGATCAAGCTGGGCGATTTCGACGCCATCCAGTTCCAGGGTTCCTACCTCCAGGAGAACGTGCGGCGCTACATCGCCCAGGAGACCGTGGTGATCCCCGGTAAGGACGGTGCGTTGTTCGTGCTCCAGCTCAACGCCGACGCCCCGGAGGGCCAGCAGCAGGTCGTGCTCGACGCGGCCAAGGTACTCAACGCCGACTCCACAATCACCTTCTGACGACTATCCCGGCCGGAGGGGAATCCCGGCTTGAGTGCTCAGCCGACCGCCGCCCGCACCACTTGTCGCGCCATCGCGCGGATGCCGTCCGCCAGTGCCGGGTCGATGCGCAACCGGTCCGGATCCGGGACTTCGAACGCGGTGGTCACCACCCCGGGCTCATCACGTTCCCACTCCGCGCCGAAGCGGTCCAGAATGGCGCGCATCGGCAGGTTGTCGGCCAGCAGCCGCGCGGTGAATCGCTGAACGCCCCCGGCCCGCGCGGCCACGATGAGAGCATCCATGAGGAAGCTGCCCACACCACGGCCCTGGTAGTCGTCGGCGACGATGAAGGCGATCTCGGCCACCGCCGGGTTCTCGACGTCCCGGACGAAGCGCACGTCGGCGACAACCGGGCCGTCCGGCCCGTCGACGAGCACCCACACGAAGTGGTCGACGTAATCCACCTGGAACAGGTAGTTCATCAGCGCCGGGCTGGGCGCCCGGGTGGACATGAAGCGCCGGTAAATGGTGTCGCTGGAGAACTCCACCGGTGTGTGCGCCGACCGCTCGCTGTCACCGGGCAGCACCGGCCGGAGTAGCAGACCCGTGCCGTCCCGGAAGGCCACCTCGATCGGCTCGATGAAGGCGGCCAGTCGCTGCCGGACCGTCCGCAGCAGTCGCTCGCTGACTCCGGGGAGGTCGGCCATCAGGGCGAACGCCCGCTTGTCGCCGAGGTAGCCCGACAACGCCTCGGTGGCGGTGACGGTGGCGGTCCTGGGTTTGTCGCGCAACAGCGCGATCTCGCCCACGATCGCTCCCGTGCCGACCGAGTCGAGCACCACCTCACCGTCGTCACCGGTGTGGCTGACCGCGGCGCGCCCGGAGTGGATCAGGACGAAGGACACCGCCTGCTCGCCCTGGCGCATCAAGACCTGTCCGGCCTCTGCACGCACCGGACGCAGTCGCTCGGCCAGCGCCTGCAGTTGTTCGGGCGTGCACCTCTCGAACAACACCATCTCGGCCAGTCCGGCGGCGCGCAGTGCCACCAGCTCGGGGCCGCTCTGCAGCGCAGAGTTCAGCCCGGTGTCCTCAGTCATTCTCCCGGTCGCTCTTCTCAGTAGGCCAACAGGTTGACCATGCCACCAAATGCGGCCGGAAGGACGCTGGCCGCCGGAACGATCATCGACCGGACCGGTGCGACTCCGCTCGCCTGCAACAGCCCGGCGGTGAGCAGCCGGTAACGCCGCGACATCCGCCGCCACCGCCGGTCGTAGTCATCGACCCGGTCGGCCAGCACGCAGTCCACCAGCAATTCGGCGCCGCCGAAGGCGATGCCCAGACCCTCGCCGGTGAGGGCGTCGACATATCCGGCAGCGTCGCCGACGAGC
>JAGQTO010000411.1 GCA_020439025.1 Mycobacterium sp.
ATCGCCCGGGTCATCGAGGCGGCCGAGAAGCAGGACGATCCGGCCGTCCCGGTCCGGATGCTCCAGGAACTGCACGCCGCGCCGCTGGACCTCGACCTGCTCGGCGAAGCGGTGGCGCGGGTCCGTGAGGCCGGGGTGACCACTGCGGTGCGGGTCAGCCCGCAGAACGCCCAGGCGCTCACCCCGACGCTGGTGGCCGCAGGCATCGATCTGCTGGTCATCCAGGGCACCATCATCTCCGCCGAACGGGTGGTCCAGGGTCGCGACGGCGGGGAGCCGTTGAACCTCAAGACCTTCATCTCCGAACTCGACGTTCCGGTCGTGGCCGGCGGCGTGGCCGACCACCGCACCGCACTGCACCTGATGCGCACCGGCGCCGCCGGGGTCATCGTCGGCTACGGGGCCACCTCCGGGGTGACCACCAGCGACGAGGTGCTCGGCATCAGCGTCCCGATGGCCACGGCTATCGCCGACGCGGCCGCCGCCCGCCGCGAGTACCTCGACGAGACCGGTGGCCGCTACGTCCATGTGCTGGCCGACGGCGACATCCACACCTCCGGCGAACTCGCCAAGGCGATCGCCTGCGGCGCCGACGCGGTCATGCTCGGCACCCCACTGGCCACCGCCGCGGAAGCTCTTGGCGGCGGTTGGTACTGGCCCTCGGCCGCGGCGCACCCGTCGCTCCCTCGTGGTGCGCTGCTCCAGGTGGCGCTCGGCGAGCGGCCCCCACTTGCGCGCGTGCTCAACGGGCCCTCTAACGACCCGTTCGGCTCGCTCAACGTCGTCGGCGGTCTGCGGCGGTCGATGGCCAAGGCCGGGTATTGCGACCTCAAGGAGTTCCAGAAGGTCGAACTGACCGTCGGTAGCTGATCGCCGGCTGATTCCGGGTGGGCCCGGTCGCTGACATACTGGTCGGATGGAACCGGACTTCGACGTTCTGATCATCGGCTCGGGATTCGGCGGCAGTGTCAGCGCGCTGCGGCTGACCGAAAAGGGCTACCGGGTGGGAGTTGTGGAGGCCGGCCGCCGCTTCGCCGACCACGAATTCGCCAAGACCTCCTGGCGGGTGCGGGACTTCGTGTGGGCCCCGTTCCTCGGCTGCTACGGCATCCAGCGCATTCACCTGCTGCGCAATGCGCTGATCCTGGCCGGCGCGGGCGTCGGCGGCGGCTCGCTGAACTACGCCAACACCCTCTACGTGCCGCCGGATCCGTTCTTCAACGACAAACAGTGGTCGCACATCACCGACTGGCGATCGGAGTTGATGCCGCACTACGACCAGGCCACCCGGATGCTCGGCGTGGTCAAGAACCCCACCTTCACCGATGCCGACCGGATCATGAAGGACCTTGCCGACGAGATGGGCGTGGGCGATACCTTCACCCCCACCCCGGTCGGGGTGTTCTTCGGTGCCGACGGCAAGAAGCAACCCGGTCAGACCGTGCCGGATCCGTTCTTCGGCGGAGTCGGCCCCGCCCGGACGGGGTGCATCGAATGCGGCGAGTGCATGACCGGATGCCGGCACGGGGCGAAGAACACCCTGGTGAAGAATTACCTCGCACTGGCCGAGACCGCCGGTGCGCAAGTGATTCCGATGACGACGGTCACCAGGTTCTCCCAGCGCGGTGACGGTGTCTGGGAGGTGCGCACCAAGCGCACCGGACGGCGGATTCCCCGCCGCGGCAAGACCTACACCGCCAAGCACGTCATCCTGGCCGCCGGGACCTACGGGACCCAGACTCTGCTCTTCAGGATGCGCGACGAGGGCCTGCTGCGCCTTTCCCCGAAGCTCGGTGTGCTGACCCGTACCAACTCCGAGTCCATCGTGGGCGCCCAGACCCTCAAGGTCGACCCCGACCTGGACCTGACCCACGGGGTGGCCATCACGTCGTCGATCCACCCCACCTCCGACACCCACATCGAGCCGTGCCGCTACGGCAAGGGGTCCAACGCCATGGGGCTGCTGCAGACGCTGATGACCGACGGCGCCGGGCCGGAGGGCACCGACGTGCCGCGCTGGAAGCAGATGCTGCGCAGCGCGATTCGCCATCCTTGGCAGTCGACCAAAGTGTTCATCCCTCGGCGGTGGAGCGAGCGCGCAGTGATCGCGCTGGTGATGCAGAACCTGGACAACTCGATCACCACCTTCACCAAACGCGGGATCCTCGGCCGGCGGATGACGAGCAAACAGGGCCACGGCGAGCCGAACCCGACGTGGATTCCGGTGGCCAACCGGGCCACCCGGCGCATCGCCGAGAAGATCGACGGTATCGCCGCCGGTAGCTGGGGCGAGCTGTTCAACATCCCGATGACCGCCCACTTCCTCGGCGGTGCGCCGATCGGGGACAGCGCCGAGACCGGCGTGATCGACCCTTATCACCGGGTGTACGGGTACCCG
>JAGQTO010000412.1:0-313 GCA_020439025.1 Mycobacterium sp.
TATCACCGGGTGTACGGGTACCCGACGCTCTACGTCGTCGACGGCGCGGCCATCTCGGCGAACCTCGGGGTGAACCCGTCGCTGTCCATCACCGCCCAGGCCGAACGGGCGGCCGCGCTGTGGCCCAACAAGGGCGAACAGGACCGGCGCCCGGCCCAGGGCGAGCCCTACCAGCGGTTGGCGCCGGTGGCGCCGGTTCGCCCGGTGGTGCCCGCCGAGGCCCCCGGCGCGCTGCGCAACCTGCCGATAATCCCGGTCAGTTCGACCTGACCGCCCGCCCTAGAATGTTCGGGTGCAATCGGTGGATTCCCAG
>JAGQTO010000412.1:505-2242 GCA_020439025.1 Mycobacterium sp.
GGCCCCGCAACTCGACCCGCGCGTCTTCGACCTGGGCCTGCCGGTGTTCGGCATCTGCTACGGCTTCCAGGCGATGGCCCAGGCACTCGGCGGGACCGTCGAGCGCACCGGGACCAGCGAGTACGGCCGCACCGAACTCGACGTGCTCGGCGGTGAACTGCACGGCGGCCTTCCCGGCAACCAGCCGGTGTGGATGAGCCACGGCGACGCGGTGACCGCCGCGCCGCCCGGGTTCGAGGTGGTCGCCGCCAGCGCGGGCGCGCCGGTGGCGGCCTTCGAGGACCGCACCCGCAGGCTGGCCGGGGTGCAGTACCACCCCGAGGTGATCCACACCCCGCACGGCCAGCAGGTACTGAGCCGCTTCCTGCACGATTTCGCCGGTATCGGCGCGGCCTGGACGCCGGCCAGCATCGCCGAGGCGCTCATCGAGTCGGTCCGGGAGCAGATCGGCGACGGCCACGCGATCTGCGGCCTGAGCGGGGGAGTGGACTCCGCGGTGGCCGCCGCACTGGTTCAGCGTGCGATCGGGGACCGGCTGACGTGTGTGTTCGTCGACCACGGCCTGCTGCGCGCCGGGGAACGCGAACAGGTGCAGCGCGATTTCGTCGCCGCCACCGGAGCGCGGCTGGTGACGGTCGACGCCGCCGGTCGTTTCCTGGAGGCGCTGTCCGGGGTGAGCAACCCGGAGGGCAAGCGCAAGATCATCGGCCGCGAGTTCATCCGCGCCTTCGAGGGCGCGGTGCGCGACCTGGTCGCCGAAAGCCCGTCGGCGCAGGTCGAGTTCCTCGTCCAGGGCACGTTGTACCCCGACGTCGTGGAGTCCGGCGGCGGAACCGGGACGGCCAATATCAAGAGCCACCACAATGTCGGCGGATTGCCGCCGGATCTGAAGTTCTCCCTCGTGGAGCCGCTGCGGCTGCTGTTCAAGGACGAGGTCCGCGCGGTCGGCCGCGAACTCGGCCTGCCCGAGGACATCGTCGCGCGTCAACCCTTCCCGGGTCCGGGGCTGGGCATCCGGATCGTCGGGGAGGTCACCGCCGAGCGGCTGGACACCCTGCGGCGGGCCGATCTGATCGCGCGGGAGGAACTGACCTCTGCCGGTTTGGACCACCAGATCTGGCAGTGCCCGGTGGTGTTGCTCGCCGACATCCGCTCGGTCGGCGTCCAGGGCGACGGCCGCACCTACGGCCATCCGATCGTGCTGCGCCCGGTGTCCAGCGAGGACGCCATGACCGCCGACTGGACCCGGGTGCCCTACGACGTGCTGGAGCGCATCTCCACCCGGATCACCAACGAGGTGCCCGAGGTCAACCGGGTGGTGCTCGACGTCACCAGTAAGCCGCCGGGCACCATCGAGTGGGAATGATCCCGGCCGGGTCAGGTGCGTGACGCGGCGGCGATCTCGGCGATGGCGGCGTCCAGCGTCCGGTCGAATTCCTGCTCGGACTGCCTCGCCGTCAGCCCCTCGGTGAGCGCCCGGGAGAAGCTGGCGATCATGCCGTGGTTGGCCGACAGCCGCTGGCAGGCCTCCGCGCGGCTGTAGCCGCCGGACAGCGCCAGCACCCGCATCACCCGGGGGTCGTCGACCAGGTCGAGGTAGAGGTCGTCGGTATCGGGCAGGGTCAGCTTGAGCATCACCTTCCGGCCGTCGCCGAGCGCACCGAGGTGGGTGATGATCGCGGCCTTGAGCTGGTCTTCGGCGTCGCCCTTGCGGGGGCTGTGGATGTCGACCTCCGG
>JAGQTO010000413.1:0-731 GCA_020439025.1 Mycobacterium sp.
CGCTGTACCCGGCGCAGCAGGAGGCGCTGATCGAACTGCTCAGCGGAGCCAACGTCATACTGGCCACCCCGACCGGCTCCGGGAAGTCGCTGGTGGCCACCGGCGCGCAGTACGCGGCGCTGGCCGCCGGACGGCGCAGCTACTACACCGCTCCGATCAAGGCGCTGGTCAGCGAGAAGTTCTTCGCGCTCTGCGCGATCTTCGGGGCGGCGAACGTCGGCATGCTCACCGGCGACGCAACGGTCAACGCCGCCGCGCCGATCATCGCCTGCACCGCCGAGGTGCTGGCCAACATCGCGCTGCGGGAAGGAGGAACCGGAGGCGGACTCGGAATCGAGCCGAGCCTGGTGGTGATGGACGAGTTCCACTTCTACGGCGACCCCGACCGTGGCTGGGCCTGGCAGGTGCCGCTGCTGGAGTTGCCCCGGGCCCAGTTCCTGCTGATGTCGGCCACCCTCGGGGACGTGACGTTCCTGCGCGAGGATCTCACCCGACGGACCGGGCGGCCTACCGCTCTGGTCGCCGGCGCCGAACGCCCTGTGCCGCTGTACTACTCGTACGCGACGACGCCGATGCACGAGACGATCGCCGAACTCCTCGACACCAAACAGTCCCCGATCTACGTCGTGCACTTCACCCAGAAATCCGCCCTGGAGCGGGCCCAGGCCCTGATGAGTGTCAACGTGTGCAGCAAGCAGGAGAAGGCGGCGATCGCCGAACTGATCGGCGGG
>JAGQTO010000413.1:741-4253 GCA_020439025.1 Mycobacterium sp.
TCCGGTTCTCCACCGCATTCGGTGCGACGCTGTCGCGGCTGGTGCGCCACGGCGTCGGGGTGCACCACGCCGGGATGCTGCCCAAGTACCGGCGGCTGGTCGAGCAGCTCGCCCAGGCCGGGCTGCTGAAGGTCATCTGCGGCACCGACACGCTCGGGGTGGGCATCAACGTGCCGATCCGCACCGTCGTGTTCTCGGCGTTGTCCAAGTACGACGGCACCCGTAGCCGGCTGCTCAGCGCCCGGGAGTTCCACCAGATCGCCGGCCGGGCCGGGAGAGCCGGCTA
This sequence comes from Mycobacterium sp., assembly GCA_020439025.1. GTDB lineage: Bacteria > Actinomycetota > Actinomycetes > Mycobacteriales > Mycobacteriaceae > Mycobacterium. The sequence goes on from JAGQTO010000413.1 coordinate 1,028, forward strand.
CGACACCGCCGGGACCGTGATCGTCCAGGCACCCGACCACGAGGTGGAGAACCTCAAGCAGTTCGCCAAGGTCGCCGACGATCCCAAGAAGCGCCGCAAGCTGGTGCGCCGCAAGGCACCGGAGGGCATGGTGCCGTGGAGCCAGGCCACCATGACCCGGCTGGTCGAGGCGGCCCCGGAGCCGCTGACGTCGAACATGCGGATCTCCACCGCGATGCTGCTCGACGTCGTCGACCGCCCCGGGGACCCGTTCGCCGCTATGCGCCGGCTACTCACCGACAACCACGAGCCCCGCAAGCGCCAGCTGCGGCACATCCGCGAGGCGGTCGGCATCGCACGCTCGCTGCTGCAGGCCGGGGTGATCGAGCGACTCGATTCTCCGGGACCCGACGGGCGGCGCTACCGACTGACGGTGGATCTTCCCCCGGACTTCGCCCTCAACCAGCCGCTGTCGACGTTCGCGCTGGCTGCTGTCGAGGCGCTGGATCCGGCGTCGGAAACCTTTGCCCTGGATGTGGTTTCGGTGATCGAGGCGACGCTGGAGGATCCGCGCCAGATCCTGGCCGCACAGCTGAAGAAGGCCCGCGGCGAGGCGGTGGCGCAAATGAAGGCCGAGGGCATCGAGTACGACGAGCGGATCGCATTGCTCGATGAGGTCAGTTACCCCAAGCCGCTCGAGGAGTTGCTGCGGCACACCTTCGCGGTGTACCTGCAGAGCAACCCGTGGGCCGCCGACGGCCGGTTGTCGCCGAAGTCGGTGGTGCGCGAGATGTGGGAACGGGCGATGACCTTCCGCGAGTACGTCAGCCTCTACGGACTGGTCCGCTCGGAGGGGGCGCTGCTGCGCTATCTCTCCGACGCGTTCAAGGCGCTGCGCTCCGGGGTGCCCGCCGCGGCGCGGACCGAGGAACTCACCGACGTCGTCGAATGGCTCGGCGAAATGGTGCGCCAGGTGGACTCCAGCCTGCTCGACGAGTGGGAGCAGCTCACCAGCCCCGATCAGCCGCCGAGCGCACCGGCGGCGGTACCGGAGCGTCCGCGTCCGCTGACCGGTAACGAGCGCGCGTTCACCGCGATGGTCCGCAACGCGCTGTTCCGGCGGGTGGAGCTTTTCGCCAGGCGAGACTGGGAGGCGTTGGGCACCTTGGAGGGCGCAGCGGACTCCGGCGCCGGCTGGACGGCCCAGCACTGGCAGAAGGTGATCAGCGAGTACTTCGCCGAGCACGACGACGTCGGCATCGGCGCCGACGCCCGGGGGCCGGCCCTGCTGATCATCGACCGTCAGCCGGGTGCCTGGCGGGTGCGTCAGATCCTCGACGACCCGGCCGGCGACCACGACTGGGGAATCGAGGTGGAGGTGGACCTGGTGGCCTCCGACGAGCAGGGTGCGGCGGTGCTGCGGGTGGTCGACGCAGGACAGCTTGATTAGACGCAGGGCGGCGTGATTGATGGTGCGGGGCCGAGTGTCGCTTAGGGCCCAAAGTCCTCGATGTCCCGGTACTGGCTGCCGCCCCCGCGCTGCGACTCAGTGCGCTGGGTCAGGTCGGGTACCGTCGGGGAATGACCGAGCAATTCTTCGACGTGATCATCGTCGGGGCCGGTTTCGGGGGTATCGGCGCGGCGATCCAACTCAAGCGCCTCGGCTACGAGAACTTCGTGCTCCTCGACCGGCAGGACGACCTGGGCGGCACCTGGTACGTCAACCACTATCCCGGTCTGGCCTGCGACGTTCCGACCACGACGTACTCCTACTTCTTCGAGCCCAACCCCAACTGGTCGCGGCTGTTTTCCACCGGTGCGGAGATCAAGCAGTACGCCGACGACGTGGCCGACAAGTACGACGTCCGCCGGCACATCCGGTTCCAGACCACGGTGGAGGGCGCGCGCTGGGATGAGGAGGCCGCGTTGTGGCGGGTGGCCCTCGGCGACGGCGGGACGCTGAGCGCGCGGTACCTGATCACCGCCACCGGCTTCCTGTCCCAGCCGCACACCCCCGACATTCCGGGCATCCACGGCTTCGAGGGCAAGATCATCCACACCACCGCCTGGGATGACGACTTCGACCCGGCGGGCAAGAAGATCGGGCTGATCGGCACCGGCGCCACCGCGGTCCAACTCATCCCGGAACTGGCCAAGAAGGCCGGCGATCTGACCGTCTTCCAGCGGACCGCCATCTACGTCGTGCCGAAGGTCGACTTCGCCTACCCCGAGCGCGCCAAACGGCTCTTCGCCCGCTTCCCGCTGGCCCAGCGCGCCGTGCGCGCAGTCACCGACGCGATCTACGAGTTCTTCAACTACGTGGTGCTGCACCACCGCCAGACCCTGTTCCGGCGGCTCAACATCGGGGCCTCCGACGTCTCCAAGATGTACCGCTTCGCGGTGGTCCGCGACCCCGAACTGCGCCGCAAGCTCACCCCGGACTACGACTTCGGCTGCAAACGGCCGACGTTCTCCAACAGCTACTACCGCACCTTCACCAAACCGAACGTGCACCTGCAGACCAGCGGCATCGCCCAGATCGAACCGCACGCCGTGGTGGCCAACGACGGAACCCGCACCGAGATCGACACCCTGGTGCTGGCGACGGGATTCGACCTGTGGGAGGCCAACATCCCGGCGATCGAGGTCGTCGGCCGGGGCGGGCGCAATCTGGGAAAGTGGTGGCGGGAGAACCGGTTCCAGGCCTACCAGGGGGTGTCGATCCCGCAGTTCCCCAACTACCTGAGCCTGGCCAGTCCGTACGCCTTCATCGGGCTGAACTTCTTCAACACCATGGAATACCAGATGCGGATCATGGACCGGCTGTTCCGGGAGGTCAAGCGCCGGGGAGCGACGACCTTCGAGGTCACCGAAGAGGCCAACGCACGCTTTCTGGACCAGGTGACCGACCTGGTCGACGACACCGTGTTCGCCGTCGGCCACTGCGGCAACGCCCGGTCCTACTATTTCAACCCGCACGGCGAGGCGACGCTGTTGCGTCCGATGACGGCGGGGGCCGCGATCCGGCAGGCCTCCGATTTTCCGATGAGCGACTACCACATCAACTGACGGAAGGACCGCAATGTCGGCAAGGATGCCCGCAGCAGGTGCCGCACTGGCCGCCACGGGGGTGGCGCATTTCGCCAAACCCCAACTGTTCGAACCCCTTACCGCGACGGCGTTCCCGAACAACACCCGGCGGCACGTCTACGTCAACGGCACCATCGAGACGGCCCTGGGCGTGGGG
>JAGQTO010000414.1 GCA_020439025.1 Mycobacterium sp.
CTGGAGGTGTAATTCAAGGTGAACCCCGGGCAGGCCGCCTCGTAGGCGGTGACGAAGCGGGTCATGGCGTTCGCCTGGCTCGACGCGCCGCTGGCCTTGAGGGATTTCTTCCCACCGCAGTCCACGCCGGCGGCGCCGCCCTGGCCCGCCGTGGGCACGTTGTTGTCACTGCCGCACGCGGTCAAAGCCGCAACTGAGGTCACCGTCACGACGACCGCCTTGCCGAAACCCCTCAAACCGACCCTCTGCTCCACCTTTTCCCAACCTTCTGTCGTCGATACACCGCGTCCCCGTTGGGAACGTCCCGGTACGAATCCTTCCCGTGCGGAACATCCCCGTTTGAAACGTTCCGCGCCAATCCTCCCGATGGCCGCAAAGTATGCGCACCGGGTGGCCGGTTCGGGGATGCTCGGTTAACGGGAGGTGAACAGCTTCGGTTCAGCGCGGCACATAGACCGTGTCCACGGCGGCGACGGTGAAGCCCAACCCCCGGTAGGTCTTGAGCGCCGCCAGGTTGTCGGATTCGACGTAGAGCATCACCGTAGGCTCCTCCAGATCCCGCAGTCGGTCGGCCAGATGGTGCAGTCCCACCAGGGTCAGCGCGCGCCCCAGTCCCCTGCCCTGGGCGGCGGGGTCCACGCCCAGCACGTAGACCTCTCCGGTGCCGTCGGAATGCACCTTGGTCCAGTGGAAGCCGACCAGTTCACCGGAGAGTTCGTCGACCGCGAGAAGCAAGCCTTCGGGATCGAACCAGGGTTCTGCGGCCCGATCGAGGATGTCCGGGCGGTTCCAGCCGCCCTGTTCGGGATGCCAGGAGAAGGCCGCGTTGTTGACCCTCAGCACCTCGGCGACATCGTCGACACCACCGTAGCAGCGGATCGAAATGTCCTGCGGGACAGTGAATTCCGGAACTGCACTGAGCGGTCGTCGCATCTGGATCAATTCGCGCACGGGTCGCAGTCCCAAAGCTGCGGCCAGGGCTTTCGCGGCCGGGATCGTTCCGTGCGCCCAAAACCGCACTCGCCCGTCGTAGCGCTCGAGGGCCGCACGCACGAGCGTCGCACCGATGCCGCGGCACCGCGACTCCGGGCGCACCACCAGCTCGGCGGTTGAGCCGTCCTCCCCGGGCGTCAGGTTGAGATATCCCGCGATGGAACCGTCGGGATCTGTGACGAGCAGGTGTTCGGTCTGGTCAGCGGACAGTTCGCCAGGGGCCAGTCGGCGCAGCACCTGCTCGCCCACCGGGGCCACCCCGTCCGCGGCTTGCGCGGCCGCGACCACATCACGAATTCCGCGCTGCTCCGCTGCCGGGAGAACGCCGTGCCAGCGCATGGCCGGCGCCGGTCCGGCCGTCACTGACCGGGCAGCGACGGCGACATGATCTCGACGTCGTCGTCGACGGCCTCGGCCTCGCCCACACCCTCACCCGCTGAACGCCCCCGGGCCGGACGCACGGCCTTGTAGCCGACGTTGCGCACGGTGCCGATCAACGCCTCGTACTCGGGGCCGAGTTTGGCCCGCAACCTCCGGACGTGAACGTCGACGGTGCGGGTTCCGCCGAAGAAGTCGTAGCCCCAGACCTCTTGGAGCAGCTGGGCGCGGGTGAACACCCGCCCGGCGTGCTGGGCGAGGTACTTCAGCAGCTCGAACTCCTTGTAGGTCAGATCCAGCGGGCGACCGCGCAGCCGCGCGGTGTAGGTGCCCTCGTCGATCACCAGCTCGCCCAGGCTGACCTTCCCGGCACTCTCCTGGTTGACCAGCCCGCCGCGGCGGCCGACCAGCAGCCGCAATCGGGCGTCGATCTCGGCCGGACCGGTTCCGGGAAGCAGGATCTCGTCGATACCCCAGTCAACGTTCACGGCAACCAGACCGCCCTCGTTGACCACCGCGACTACCGGAACCGGGGCGCCGGTGGTTCCCAGCAGCCGGCACAGCCCGCGCGCGGCGGCAAGATCGGCGCGGGCGTCGACGATTGCGACATCGGCCGAGCCGGCCTCCAGTAGCGAGGCGACCTCGGTCGGCGCC
>JAGQTO010000010.1 GCA_020439025.1 Mycobacterium sp.
CCAGCTCGCCGAGTTCCTGTCCGACCACGGTGTGGCGAGCCTGCGCTACGACAAGGTGGGCACCGGCGCCACCGGCCTGGGACCGTTTGCCGACCGGCCCGCGGAGGTCGGCAGCGCCGTCTACACCGCCGGCGCGAGGTCGGCGGTGCGCTTCCTGGCCGGACAGCCCGACACCGACCCGGACCGGGTCTCGGTGTACGCGGTGGGGGAGGGCGCCGTGCACGCCATGTCGCTGGCCGACGACACCTCAGCCGGCGCGCCGCGGATCCACTCGCTGGGGCTGTTGCAGCCGCTGGCCGCGCGCTATCTGGACCTGATCAGCAGCCGGGTCAGCGCCGATCTCGCGGCGGCCGTGCGGACCGGAGCCAAGACCCGGCAGCAGGCCGACAAGGTGCAGGCGGCCTGGCAGGCGGCGGTCGATCAGGTCCGGGACGCCGGGACGGCTCCGGCCAGCCTGCCCGACGGGCTCGGCGCGATCGTCAATCCGGGCAATGTCAAGGCCGTCGCCGAAGCCGACGCCATCGACCCGCTGGAATTGGCCGCGGAAATCCCCGATGCCACACCGGTGCTGCTGACCTGTTCGGATTCCGACGGTCAGGCCAACTGCACTGGGATGGAGCCGTTGGCCCGGGCACTGGCGCACACCGACCTCGACCTGGTGGCACTCAAGGGCGTCAACCATGTTCTGCGCGACGACCCGACCGACAACGTCGCCAACTACGCCCGGCCGGCCCCGCTGTCCCCGCAACTGACCGCCGCCTTGAACACCTTCGTCACCCGGTGAGTGCGGGCTGTGCAGCAATCCCGCTCTGGGGACAGGCCCGCGGGGGGCACGTATTCGAGGCCGGGGCCGTCGGCGCGGTGGCCTAGGTTGAGGCCATGACCGACGACAGGATGCTGGCCCGGATCGCCGCGCTACTGCGCCAGGCCGAGGGCACCGACAACACCCACGAGGCGGAGGCGTTCATGGCCGCCGCCCAACGGCTGGCCACCGCGACGTCGATCGACCTCGCGGTGGCGCGCGCCCACTCGGCCACCCGCACCGCCGCGCAGGACCCCACCCAGCGGACCATCACCATCGGCGAGCCCGGCGCCCGGGGCCTGAGGACCTATGTCCAGCTGTTCGCGGTCATCGCCGCGGCCAACGACGTGCGCTGCGACGTCGCTTCGAACTCGACCTTCGTCTACGCCTACGGGTTCCCGGAGGACATCGACGCCAGTCACGCGCTGTACGCCAGTCTCGTCGTCCAGATGGTGCGGTCCTGCGACGCGTATCTGGCCACCGGCGAGCACCGCCCGACACCCACCATCACCGCCCGGCTGAACTTCCAGCTCGCCTTCGGCGCCCGCATCGGCCGACGCCTTGCCGAGGCCCGCGACGAGGCCCGGCAGGAGGCGACACGATCGCCGGCGGCGCCGACCGGGACGGCGCTCGCACTGCGCAACAAGGAAGTCGAGCTCCGCGACCACTATCGAAAGGCCTCCACGGCACGTGGCTCATGGCGCCCTAGCAGGGCCTCGGCGGGCTATTCATCGGAGGCGCGTCGCGCCGGTGACCGAGCCGGCCGGCAGGCCAGGCTGGGCGCTGCTCCGGAGCTGCCGGGAGCCCGGGGCCGACTGAGCAGGTGAGCCCGCGGGACAGCCAGCGTTCCAGGGTTTATGCGGCCGAGGGGTTCGTCCGCACCATGTTCGACCGCGCCGCCGCACACAGCTCCCGCGCCATCGACTTCTTCGGCGCCTCGATCACCCTGCCGCCGGAGGCCCGGTTCGCCTCAGTGGCCGCGGTACAGCGATACGTCGACGAGGTGCTGGCGATGCCCGCGGTGAGCGCGATCCGGCCCGCGCCGGGCCCCGTGGTCGTGCGGTCCCGGCGCTCGGCGACCGCCGCGCACTACGAGCGCACCGGCGAGCGTGCGGTGATCGCGATCCCCGACCGGATCAGCGCGCACTGGGCGCTGCGCGAACTGGTGGTCTTGCACGAGACGGCCCACCACCTGTGCGAGCCGGATGGGCCGGCCCACGGCCCCGAGTTCGTCGCGACGATGTGCGCGTTGGCAGCGGCGGTAATGGGTCCCGAGGCCGGACACGTGCTGCGCGTCGTCTACGCCAAACAGGGCGTGCGCTGACCACACCGTCGCCAACTACCGTGAACCCTATGGATGACCCGATCGGTTCCGAGGACTGGCTTCCCGTCGAGGCCCTGCTCGACCGGCTGTTGCTCGGCGAGCACTGCTCACCGGACGCCGCGCTCGTTGCGGCTCTGGCCGATTCGGAGTCCGCCGGCCTTCCGCCGATCGAGGTCTCCCCGCAGGTCGCCCGACTGTTGTACCTGCTGACGGCGATCAGCGGGGCGCGGCGGATTCTCGAAATCGGGACTCTCGGCGGTTACAGCACCATCTGTCTGGCGCGCGGCGTGGGCGCCGGGGGCAGCGTGATCACCCTGGAGTCCCGGCAGTCACATGCCGATGTCGCAGCCGCAAACCTCGCCCGGGCCGGGGTTGCCGACCGCGTCGAGATCGTCGTCGGAGCGGCCCTGACCACCCTGCCCGGTCTCACCGGGGTCTTCGACCTGATCTTCATCGACGCCGACAAGGAGAACAACTCCGCATACCTGCGGCACGCGATCCGTCTGGGCCGCCCGGGCACCGTGATCGTTGTCGACAACGTCGTGCGCGCGGGCCGCGTCGTCGCACCCGCCGAGGACGACCACCAGGCGCGCGGTGTCCGCGACATGCTCGAAATGCTCAGCGGTGAAGAACGTCTGGAGGCGGCGGCGCTGCAGACCGTGGGCGCCAAGGGCTGGGACGGGCTGCTGGTCGCCCGGATCAGGTAACCGCTAGCCGGCGGCGCTGACCCGCACCGGCACCGCGTTGAGCACCGCGGTGCCCGACAGCGGGTCCGTCAGCGAACCGTCCAGCAGGCCGTTGACGTTGGCTCCCGGTCGCCGCGCCGCCACCGTCATCCGGGTGCCCGGCGCGGTATGGCCCCAGCCGTGCGGTAGCGACACCACCCCGGGGCGGATCGCCTCGGTGATCTCCACCTCGACCTCCAGGGCTCCCGCCGGGCCGGTCACCACCGCCCTGTCGGTCACACCCAGCCGGGTGGCGTCGTCGGGGTGGATCTGCAGCGTGCACCGGTTGGTTCCCCCGGTCAGCGAGGGCAGGTTGTGCATCCAGCTGTTGTTGGACCGCAGATGCCGCCGGCCGATCAGCAGCAGCCCGTCCCCGCCGGAGCCCAGTGAGGCGTGCAGCCTCGGGATGTCGGCGAGGACCGGCGCCGGTGCCAACTCGATGGTGCCCGACGGTGTTCGCAGAACCTCGGGGATGCGCGGTGTGAGCGGGCCGAGGTCGATTCCGTGCGGTGCGTCGCGCAGCCGTTGCAGGGTCAGCCCGGCGGGGTGGGCGCCGAACGCCTCGCCGAAGGGTCCGAGTCGCAGCATCATGTCCAGGCGGCGCTCATAGCCCGGCCCGGGCGGGAGCAAAGCAGTGAGTTCCTCGACGGTCCTTCCGGCCACCGGCGAATGCGGATCGGCGACCTCCTTGCCCAGCGTGGCGGCGATCACCTGCTCGTCGATGATCACCGGGTCGACGTCGGGGCCCATTCCCATCAGCCGCAGCGCCAGTCGGGACAGGATCTCCACCTCGCCCGGCCGGCCCTCCGGCAGGTCGAACACCGGCGGTGAGTAGCGCGCGGTGCTGCGCACCGCCACCCCGGACAGCGCGACGTCGAAGTGCGGTGCATACGAGGGCGGGGGCGGTGGGAGTACGACGTCGGCGAACCGGGTGGTCTCGTTGAGGTACGGGTCGATCGACACCATGAACTGCAGGCTCGCCATCGCCCGGGACAGCCGCTCGCCGTCGGGCGCGGACAGCACCGGGTTGCCCGCGATGGTCAGCAGCGCGCGAACCCGGCCCTCGCCGGGGGTCTGGATCTCCTCGGCCAGCAGAACGGTCGGCAGTTCGGAGGCCACCTCCGGATGCCCGGCGACCCGGCTGTGCCAGCGTCCGATCGAAAAGCCCCGTCCCGGCTTGGGCGGGCGGGGTGCCGAACCGATCGGGGAGGTTGCGAACATCGCGCCGCCGGGGCGGTCCAGGTTCCCGGTCAGAATGTTGATCACGTCGACCAGCCAACTGGTGAGCGTGCCGAATTCGACGGTGGCGGTGCCGATGCGGCCGTAGACCGCGGCGCGGGATGCCGCGGCGATGCTTCGGGCCAGCCGGCGGATCTCCCCGGCCGGCACCCCGCAGTGCTCGGCCACCGCCTCGGGCGGGAAGTCCACGGCCGCGGCCCGCACCTGTTCGAGGCCGCTGACGTGGCCGCCCAGCGCGCCGAGGGCCACCAGATCCTCGTCGAAGAGGACGTTGACCACGGCGAACAGCAGGGCGGCGTCGGTCCCGGGCCGCGGGGCGAGATGGTGGTCGGCCAGCGCGGCGGTGCGGGTGCGGTTGGGGTCGATGATGGTCAGCGTTCCGCCGCGGAGTTTGAGAGCTTTGAGTTTGCAGCAGAAATTACCGGCGGTGGCCACGCTGACGTTGGACACCAACGGGTTGGCGCCGATAACCAACAGATGATA
>JAGQTO010000011.1 GCA_020439025.1 Mycobacterium sp.
CACCGACGAGGAGTATCAGCGGCCACACCTCTACCGGCTGTGGCGCTCGCTGCCCCCCAAGGGCAGGGCGGCCTTCTTCGTCGGCGGCCTGATGCGGGCGGCCATCCAGCGGGCCAATGACGAGATCGACGAGCCTCAGTTCTCCATCTGGCTGCGCCATATCGCCAAAATGCAGGAGGAACTGGTCGCCGACGGCTCGCTGGTTCTGAAATTCTTCCTGCACACCCCGGCCAAGGCTCAGAAAAAGAAGCTGAAGAAGGCGAAGAAGGATCCGCACGCGGGTTGGCAGGTCGACAAACGCGACTGGGCCGCGCTGGACTCCATGGGACCGGTTCTACCGATCGCCGAGCGGATGTTGCGGGAGACCAGCGGAATCGGCGCACCCTGGACCATCGTGGAATCCACCGACTCCCGCTACCGGGACCTCACCGTGGCGCGCACCATTCTGGCCGCTCTGACCGCCCGCCTCAACGAGCAGACCGCTCACACCGCGAGGCCGCTGGCCGAGTCGGTGTTCGGCGATTTCGATGCCGAGGCCAACGTGCTCTCCGGCATCGACCTGTCGCAGAGCCTGACCCGCGGCGAGTACCGGGCACAGCTGGCCAAGGAGCAGGCCAAGCTCAAGGAGCTCTCGCTGGAGGCCCGCCAGCGGGGAGTCACCACGGTGCTGGCCTTCGAGGGCTGGGACGCCGCCGGCAAGGGCGGGGTGATCCGGCGGATCACCGGGGCCATGGAAGCCGGCGACTATCGGGTGATCCCGGTGGCCGCGCCGACCGAAGAAGAGCGCAGATACCACTACATGTGGCGGTTCTGGCGGGATCTGCCGCTGGCGGGCAAGGTCGTGATCTTCGATCGGACCTGGTACGGCCGGGTTCTGGTAGAGCGGCTGGAGGGCTTCGCCACCCCGGCCGAGTGGCAGCGGGCCTTCGACGAGATCAATGACTTCGAGGCGCAGATGGTCGAGCAGGGCTACTACGTCGCCAAATTCTGGCTGCACATTTCGCCGGACGAACAACTCGCCCGTTTCAAGGCGCGGGAGGAGACCCCCTACAAGAGCCACAAGATCACCGAGGAGGACTACCGCAACCGCGAACGGTGGGACGATTACGTCAAGGCCGTGGACCAGATGGTGCTGCGCACGACGTCCGACCGCGCCCGCTGGAACGTGATTCCCGCCAACGACAAGCACTTCGCCCGCGTAGCCGCCCTCAGACAGATCAACGAGGGACTGGCCCGAACCCTCGGCAAGAGCTGAGCACGCGCGAACTCTCCTGGCAGTTTTCATCGGCGGGGAGCACCATGGAAGGTGGGTCGGGCGCGGTGAAGCCAAGGTATGCGAGGGGACAGCTGATGATGGACGGCGACGGCTGGATGTGGGGTCACGGCTGGGGATGGGGCAGTTGGCTGCTGATGTCCATGGTGGTCCTGCTGCTGTGGGCCGCCCTGATCACCTCCCTGGTCCTGGCGATCCGCTACCTCGGCGCCTCCAACCGTCCCCCTGCGCGGGGAGCTGCCATCGCACCGCCCGGCCCCGAGGACACCCTCGCCCAGCGTTACGCGCGCGGCGAGATCGATGACGAGGAATACCGACGACGGGTCGCCCTGTTACGCGAGCACCGGGTCTGACACTGAAGCGGGTCTGACACTGAAGCGGGCCTAGCACTGACGCACCGCCATCCGAGGCGGCGAACGCGGGTATACCTGCCGGTGCGACACGGGCCGTGCGCACAACCACGAGGAGAGTGATGAGCGAAACGACCGGAACGACTCAGGAATCCGAGGGCATCTCTGGGCCGCCTGATTCCGACCACCGCGACCGCCGACTGCACCGCGCCCTCGCCTGGGTCGGCGTCGTGGCGGGTGTGGTGTTCATCGTCGCGGCGATCTTCTTCTCCGGCTTCGTGCTGGGCCGCGCCTCAGACGGCCAGCACGGCTGGAAGCGCGACTACCACAGCAGCCAGACCGGGAATGGCCCGATGGGCGAAGGGGGCTGCCCGATGATGCGTGAGGGCGGGATGATGGAACCCGGGATGAAGGGACCGGGCGCAAACTCCGATGGCACACGACCCGGGAGGATGGCGCCGACGATATCGCCCGACCCCGCGGTTCCCAGCGCACCGCCGGGTCGCTAGTTCGTGCGCAAACCGGGTCATGCCCGTCGACCCGCGATGTGGAGCTAAGGGGAATCGAACCCCTGACCTACTCGATGCGAACGAGTCGCGCTACCAACTGCGCCATAGCCCCTGGACGCTAGGAGACTACCAGTCCGGCCGTTCCAGTGTTCCTACTGACCCGCCGCCCGGGGTAGGTCGTGGGGATCGTAGCTGCGACTGTAGGTCATCTCGTCGAGATGCTCGAACACCGGATCCTCGTCGTCGATGTCCAGCACCACCGTTCCTGGGCGCCGGAGCCGGGTAGGGAAATCGGTGACGCCGACCTCGGCTTTCCGCTCTTCGAGGTCATCGAACTCGGCAGCCCTCATTCGTGACGCGCGTTGTTGACGTCGACGACGCACCTGCTCCTCGATACGAGTCTGCCTGCGCAGATAAGCCAGGTAGAGAACTGTGACACCCGCGGCGCCCCCGCAGGTCCACCACAGCGACGAACTGACGGTGAACGACAGCACGGCAGTGAGCAGCATGACCGCCGACATCGCGGTCAGCATCCGCTTGCGGAAGCGGTACTTTCGGGCACTCACCGCTGCCGCGGTGCTGGACTCCAGACGCCGCTGCCGACTCGCTCGGGGGGCAACCGGAACCACCGGTTCCTCTTCGGCTTCCAGCCCCGAGGTGTCGTCGATGTACTCGTATTCGTCCGCGCCAGGATCCGGGGATCCGGCTGCGGTCACCCCTTCGGCGTCGGTCTCCGACGCGGCAGCCTGCCCCTCGGCATCGGATTCGAGCTCCGGCCGGGGCTCGATCTCGACGGCGACCTCATCGACCGCGACATCCTCGATGACGACCTCGTCGACAGCGACCTCGTCGACGGCGGCGGTCACGTCCTCTTGCGGGGCCTCCCGGGAGACGTGCGGTTCAGGTTCGGCGTCGAAGAGTGCCTCCTGCACGCCCCCGCCGACCGGCAGCGCACCGGAATTCTCGTCGACCACGTCGACATCGAGGTAATCCGTCTCGGCCCGGGACTGCTCGGTCACCGCGGCCACCACCATCACCGAACGGGTATGCGTCCGGAGTCGGGACGCGCGCACCGCATCGTCGTAGTCGGCGACCTCGTCCTGGATCGCGAAGTCCTGGTCTGCGAACTCATCCTGGGGCCGCCAGTCCGGATCGTGCCGGTGGCCGGCGGCCGGGCCGCCGCGCCTGATCAGGCGCGACTTCATTCCGCGGTTGAGAACGCGGGTGGCCAGTGCGACATCGCTGGTCCGCCGGACGGTGTCACGCTTGTTGATCAGCATGGGCACCAGGACGAAAAGCCATAGCACCACGAGTGAAATCCAGAGGAGTGACTGGGGGATGCTTGGCATGGGCCCGCTCCTTTCCCGACCAGATTAGGTCTGTGACGTCCGCTTTCCGGGGCGGCGCGCCGGTCCAATTACACACGTGTAATTCAAGGATGACAAGCACCAACAGTCACAAATGTCACATTCGTAACAGCGGGGCCGGTATTTCTACTGCCAGGTGGCCAATCGCCGCCGCACCAGGGTCGCCGCGACCGAGCCGTCGGGCTCCTCTGCGGTCATCGCCACCAAGAGGTGGTCGCGCCAATCGCCGTCGACGTTGAGATAGCGCCGCAGCAGTCCTTCCTCGCGGAAGCCCACCTTGGCCAGCACCCTGCGACTCCGCCCGTTCTCCGGCCGGACCGTGGCCTCCACCCGGTGCAGTCCGACTGGGCCGAAACAGTGGTCCAATCCGAGCGCGACCGCACCGGTGGCAACGCCGCCGCCGGTCAGCTCTCCGGACACCCAATAGCCGATCCAGGCCGATTTCAGCGACCCGTGTGTGACGTTGCCGATCGTCAGCTGCCCGCCGAATCGGCCGTCGACCTCGATCACATAGGGCAGCATGCGACTTCTGCGGGCTTCGGCCCGAAGGCCCGAGTACATCGCCGGCCAGGCGGACAGCGCGTGCCGCCCCGCCCAATCCGCCTCGGCCGAAGGTTCCCATGGCTCGAGATTGTCCCGCTCGGCCAGCCGGATGCGACTCCACTGGGCACCGTCGCGCATCCGGATGGGCCGCAACCTGATCAAACCGCCCGGCACCCGCAACGGGCCGACCGCGTTGGGCCAGCCGGGATGCGCCGGGCTGGCGCCCCACAGATTCACCGGATCATCAGCCGCGCTGCGCCAGGAAAGCGACGTCGACGAACTCCCCGGCCGAGATCTCGGTGACCGTACTGGGGACGACGACCAGACAGTTCGCGTCGGCCAGCGAGGCCAGCAGATGCGACGAACCACCGGGCGTGTCGCCGATCACCTCGACCAGGTAGTCACCGGTGTCCTCATCGCGCAACAACTGCCCCCGCAGGAATCCGCTGCGGTCAGCGACCGAAGTGATCGGCTTGATCGTGCGGGCGCGGATCATCCGGCGCATCGGCTGACGCTTGCCCAGTGAAAGCCGGATCAGCGGACGCACCATCACCTCGAACACCACCAGGGCGCTGACCGGGTTGGCCGGCAGCACGAAGGTGGGAACCCCTTCCGCGCCGAGTTGCCCGAAGCCCTGCACCGAACCCGGATGCATCGCGATCCGGGTGACCTCCATGCTGCCGAGTCCGGACAGCACCGTCCGCAGATTCTCCGCCGCCGCTCCGCCGACCGCACCGGAGATCACCACGACCTCGCTGCGGTTGAGATTGCTCTCGACGACCTCGCGCAACTCCTTGGGGTCGGAGCTGACAATGCCGATCCGGGTCACCTCGGCCCCGGCGTCGCGGGCGGCCGCGGCCAGCGCGTAGGAGTTGACGTCGAAAACCTGGGAGTTGCCCGGCGTCCGGGAGATGTCGACCAACTCGCCCCCGACGCTCATCACCGCCACCCGGGGCCGCGGATGCACCAGCACGCGCTCGCGGCCGACCGCGGCCAGCAGTCCGACCTGTGCGGGGCCGATGATCGCCCCGGGGCGCACGGCGACGTCGCCGGGCTGCACGTCATCACCGGCCCGTCGCACATAGGCCCCGGACCGCACCCCGCGCAGAATCCGCACCCTGGATTGGCCCCCGTCGGTCCACCGCAGGGGCAACACGGCGTCGGCCAGCGTGGGCATCGGTGCGCCGGTCTGGATACGAGCGGACTGCTTGGGCTGCAGCCGGCTCGGCGTGCGGGTGCCCGCCTCGATGACGCCTGTCACCGGCAGCACGATCTCGGCTTCCCCTGCGGTGCTGACGTCGACGCTGCGCACCGCGTAGCCGTCGATGGCCGCCTGGTCGAAGCCTGGCATCGGATGCTCGGTGACCACCTCTTCGGCGCACATGAGGCCCTGCGCCTCCGCGATGGGTACCCGGACCGGCCGTGGGGCCACGGCGGCAGCCGTCACCCGGGCCTGCTGCTCCTCAACCGAACGCACAGCGCGCCTTTCCACCTCGAGACCCATTCGGCCTGATCAGCCGGGCCTGCCGCAGCGCCTTAGGTGTCGACCTGCCCGGTCAGGCCAAGCCGAGCCACCAACCACCGGCGCAGCTCGGGTCCGTAGTCGTCACGATCCAGGGCAAAGTCAACCGCAGCCTTGAGATACCCGCCGGGATTTCCCAAGTCGTGTCGAGACCCGCGGTGCACCACCACATGGACCGGATGGCCCTCGGAGATCAGCAGGGCGATGGCATCGGTGAGCTGTATCTCACCGCCGGCCCCACGCTCCACCCGGCGCAGCGCGTCGAAGATCGCCCGGTCCAGCACGTAGCGGCCTGCCGCGACGTACCGCGAGGGCGCCTCGTCGGCGGGGGGCTTCTCCACCATGCCCCTGACCCGGAGTACGTTGGGATTGACCGCGTCGGGCACGATCTCGACGTCGAAAACACCGTAGGCGCTGACCTCGTCGGGTTCGACCTCGATGGCGCACAGCACGGAGCCGCCGCGCTTGGCACGCACTTTGGCCATGGTCTCCAACACGCCGATCGGCAGCACCAGGTCGTCCGGCAGCAGCACGGCCACAGCGTCCTCGTCCGGGGAAAGCACCGGCTCCACGCAGCCGACCGCATGCCCCAAGCCCAGCGGCTCGGGCTGGATCACCGACTCCACCTTGATCAAGGCGGGAGCGCGGCGGACCTTCTCCAGCATGGCTTTCTTGCCGCGGGCCTCCAGCGTCCCCTCCAGCACCAGGTCCTCAACGAAATGGGCGACCACACCGTCCTTGCCCTCGGAGGTGACGATCACCAGCCGCTCGGCACCGGCGTCGGCGGCTTCCTCGGCCACCAACTCGATGCCGGGGGTGTCGACGACCGGCAGCAACTCCTTGGGAACCGTCTTCGTGGCGGGCAGAAATCGGGTTCCCAGACCCGCGGCCGGCACGATCGCCGTTCGTGGAATGGGAACCTGAGGGCTGGTCATCGATTCAGACTAACGCCTTGCGCGGGTGGCGCCGCAGGCGCGTCGCTGACAGTGTGTAGGGCGTGGCCGCCGGGACCAAGGCAAACCTTCGCAACGAGTTGCTGGCCGCCCGCCGTGCGGTTCCGGATGCGCTGCATCGCACCGAATCCGCGAAGCTGCGCGCGCACCTCGCCGCGGCCGTGACCCTCGACGTCGGTGACACCGCCCGCACCGTCTGCGCCTATTACCCGGTGGGTGGCGAGCCCGGTTCCCCGGAGATGCTGGACGTGCTGGCCCGCTTGGGATCGGCGGTGCTCCTGCCAGTGGCCCGAAAGAGTGCGGACGGCTCCCACCTGCCGCTGCAATGGGGCCGCTATGCGCCCGGCCGGCTGACGGCGGGGCTGTTCGGCCTGCGCGAGCCCACCGAACCGTGGTTGCCGGCCTCGGCGATCGCCACGGCGGACGTCGTGCTGGTACCGGCGCTAGCCGTCGATCGCCGCGGCGTGCGACTGGGCCGCGGCGGGGGGTTCTACGACAGGTCCCTGTCGCTGTGCGGACCGGGAACCCGGCTGATCGCGGTGGTCCGCGACTGCGAGATCCTCGGCGAGATTCCCCGCGACCCGCACGACGTCGCGATGACTCACGCCCTGACTCCGGTCGGCGGACTCATCCGCCTCGGGGAATGATGATCGCCGGATGGCGGTTTTAGCACTTGGCACGATAGAGTGCCAGCACCTGAGTTTTCCCGGAGGTTCCCGTGCCGACCTACAGCTACGCCTGCACCGAGTGCGACAACCGGTTCGACGCGGTACAGGCGTTCACCGATGACGCGCTGACCACCTGCCCGCAGTGCTCGGGCCGGCTCCGCAAACTGTTCAACTCGGTCGGCGTGGTGTTCAAGGGCAGCGGGTTCTACCGCACAGACAGCCGCGAGTCGGGCAAGTCCGCATCGGCCGGCTCCGATTCGGCCGCCACCTCTGCGAAGGGCTCGAGTTCGGATTCGTCCGGCAGCGGTTCGGCCGGGTCCTCCGGCACCGGCGCCTCCAGCGCAGGTAAGTCCAGTGGCGCCTCCGGCGCCTCGGCGTCGAGCAGTTCCGCAACCTCCAGCAGTTCGACCGGATAGTTCTCCACAGCCGACTCCGGCACTGACGACCGGTCGCCGCTCGGGGCCCCTACCGTGTCGGCATGGCCGGCCCACTCGATCCCACTTTGCTGGACCGCGTGTCCCGCGCACTGCGGCCGGATTTCGCCCGCACCCTGCTCGCCCGGCGCATCGCCGCCGCGGTCCTCGTCCTGCTGGCCGGTGCCGCCGCGTTGCGGCCGGACGCGACGGATGCGCGGCGCGACGTGGTGGTCGCGGTTCGCGACCTGAGTCCGGGCGTCTCGCTGACCGCCGAGGACATCAAGCTCGTGCACCGGCCGGCCGCGACCCTTCCCGACGGCGCACGAACCGCCCTGGACCCGCTGATCGGCGCGACGCTGGCCGGACCGGCCCGGCGGGGCGAGATTCTGACCGACGCGAGAGTGCTCGGCCCCCGATTGGCCGGGCTGAGCGCCGGGCCCGACGCCCGGGTGGTTCCGCTGCGGCTGGCCGACTCAGCCGTCCTGGACATCGTTCGCGGCGGCGACGTCGTCGACGTGCTGGGCGCGACGCCGGCAGAGCGTGAGGCCCGACCTCAGGTGGTGGCCCGCGACGCGGTCGTGGTTCTGGTCTCGCCGGCGTCCACAGCACTCGGAGGCGGCGACGACAGGGTCGTGCTGGTAGCCCTTCCGGCCCCGGCCGCCATCGCCCTGGCGGCGGCGACCCTGGTTCAGAAGGTCACGCTGACCATCCACTGAGCCGCCCATGCCGCTCGCGAACAGGATGCCGGGATCCTTGGTCCGCTAGGCTTTCGACGCCCCGAGGGCGAACTCAGCAAAGAAAGGCTAACCGTGTTAAAGGGATTCAGGGAGTTTCTCTCCCGTGGCAACATTGTCGACCTCTCGGTAGCGGTGGTCATCGGCACCGCGTTCACCGGACTGGTCACCAAATTCACCGACAGCATCATCCAACCGCTGATCGACCGCATCGGCGCGGGCGCGGATGCCTCGTACGGGATCCTGCGGATCGGAATCGGCGGGGATCAGACCATTGACCTGAACATTCTGCTGACGGCGGTCATCAACTTCGTGCTGGTGGCCGCGGTGGTCTACTTCCTGATCGTGCTGCCCTACAGCAAGGTGCGCGCCAAGGACGACTCGGAGTCCAACGAGGACAAAGAACTCCGGCTGCTGACCGAGATCCGCGACGCGCTCGGAGGCAAGGACAGCACCGCTGGTCAAGGCAATGCGACTGACGTGAAGCCG
>JAGQTO010000415.1 GCA_020439025.1 Mycobacterium sp.
CAGCGCCGACGTGATGGCCGAGACACTCAATCGCTCGAGTCTGGGAGCCCTGGTGGTCGGCGGCCCGGTCAATCTGGAGCGCGCGGCCGCCCTCAACAGCCGGTTGGGCGGGCACATCGTCCAAGGGCACGTCGACGGCACCGGCGAGGTCACCTCCCGAACGCCGTCGCAACACTGGGAGGTGGTGCGGATCTCGCTCCCCCCGGAGTTGTCCCGGTATGTGGTCGAAAAGGGTTCGATCACCGTCGACGGGGTGTCGCTGACGGTGTCGGCCATCGGCGATGACTGGTTCGAGGTCTCGCTGATCCCGACCACGCTGGGTCTGACCACACTGGGCCGCGCCGAACCGGGCACCTGGGTCAACCTTGAGGTGGACGTGATTGCCAAGTATGTGGAACGGCTGCTTGCTGACCAATACGGTGCCGGTAGCGCGAATGGAACGAATCTGACGTAAGCCGACGCAAGCGCCGCCGGAGAAGCATCTTGTGTTGTTGAGGTCGTTCGTTGTTGAGGTCTGTCGTCTAACCGGCCGGCGTGTCGAATAAGCGCCGTGGGTGCGCCACCCGACGGGGCGAGTGGTGCTGAGGCGGCCGTGTCGTGTGGCGGAGCGCATGAGTGCTGGTCGGCCTCGAACGGTATGTCGATGGGCCAGCTGGGCGACGAAGGGGAACTGTGGGGTGAGTCGGGGAGTGGTCAAGGTCGAGGTGTCGGTGGGCGCTCTGTGTTGGCAGCGTCCGCTGTTGGGGTTCTGCCGTTCGGCCGATGGCCTGAGTTTTGGCTTTGGAGTGCATCCTGCCTACTTGGGCAGCGACGACAATGACGGTAAAAACCGACAGCAGGTCTGATGTCGTGATTCCGTGCCCTGGGCTGAGGACCATGAGCACATGTCCTTCCAGCGGCTTATTGACAAAAGGCCAGATGGTTGCACAGAGAACCGCTGAGAGGATCGAAGCGCGATTCGGCCTTGCCAAACACCATGCGAGGGAGGCGAACAGGGCGTTCATTGACACCTCGCTATAGAAAAGTTGGACGGTGTTCAGCACGGGCACGACCTTTCACCTTGTTTCGGGCCGTCCGCTTACGTTGCGGACGCCGCTCTTCCCGATTTATCGCCTAACAGCCTTTTTCTGCTACACGAGACCGCGAGGTTCACGTCAGTCAGCATCGCGCTCGCGATGCGGATGAACGCCTGAGCGTCCTGACGGGACGCGATGGTCGGCGAGCTTCCCCCGGCAGGTGCTGCCGATGCGCTTCACCCCTGCGTGACCGCGGCGCTGCCGATTTGTCGTCTGGTCCAGCTCAGGCGAGAATAAAGTCGGCGTTCGCGCCCGGACACCGCCTGCAACAGGCAGACACCCGTCGCGACCGGTATCTGAGACCCACTGGAGACGTTTCGCGGTGGGCACTCCGTGGTGAGTATTTCAGACTTGGGGGAAGCGGTGACACACCTTGTCGATGGGGGTGCTGCACAGGCGCCGCAGGAACTCTCGACTTTCCTCAACTACACCGCACTTAGCCGTAGGCGAGCCCGCTTTTACTCTGCGCTGGCAGTCTTTCTGCTGATCTGGTTGGTGGTTTACACCTACCTGGTCGTGAAGGTCATTCCGCTCGCCATCTACTGGATCTCCTACTACTCAGCCGACTACAGCGCGGGATTCGTACGGCGCGGCCTTGCCGGCGAGATCCCCGACGCTTTCCCTGAACAACACTATTTCACCGTCGTCTACGCGCTGACCTGGGGTGCGGTTGTCGCTTACTGTGCCGGGCTGGCGTTTCTCGCCTACCGGGTGTTGTTCTCGGGGCGTCGGTCCGAGCGCCGGCTGATGGTTGCTTTCCTCATCCCGGTGCTTCCGTTCGCCGTGACGTTCGCACTGTTCGGGCCGCGGCCGGAGCTCTACGGGGCGGCGGCATTGATCGCCTTCACCCTTCTGATTTCCCGGCGTGGCAGCGCCCGCGCGGCACTCGCGGTAAGCGCCTGCTTTGGATTGTTTCTGGCTCTTTTAGCCTTCGTCCACGAGGCCATCCCCCTTGAGTTCGCGCTCGGCTCGGTCCTGGCGATCGCCGCCGTCGGCGGTTCTGACAGCGCGCAGATCCGTCGGGCCTGCATGGCGCTGGCGATCCTGCCGGGGCTGCTGGCCTCCGGAGTTGTGATGCTCGCCACGCGCGCCAACATCGCAAAACAGCAGTTGTGTGCCATGGTGCCGCACGGATTGATTGAGAACCCTTTCGTGGTGCCGCCCGGCCGGCAGGTCGACTATCTGCTGGGCCGGTACGACAGTGTCAGCGATTACCACGATTGGATGTGCCAGGCGGTCGTACCGTACTTCGGCGGTGACTTTTCGGATGCGGTGCGCTCTGTCGCCAACCAGGGGTTTCCCGTCCTGGCGGGCGGATTCCTGCACGGCCTGATTGTGGTCATCGGAAGCATGTGGCTAATCCAGTACTTCACCGGCGTGGGCTGGAAGCAGTTCGTGGGCCGGATTCGCGGCGGCATCGGGCTACCTTTGTTGGCGCTGGCCCTGATGGTTCCGCTCTTCGCGACCGGTGTCGACTGGATCCGCTGGTGGACACTGATCGCCATTGATATCGGCGTTGTTTACCTCGTCTTTGCGGCAGGCCGAGCCGAGATGGAGCGGCCGGTGCCGCGCCGTCAGTTGAAGATCTTCGCGGCCGCCGCCATCATCCTGGCGCTCGTGCCGTTTTCCGGTCCGACGAGGTACTCCACGGACTGGGTGACCTTCTAGCCGGCTAGACAAGCACTGTTGTGTAGCTGGGGATCTCGTACAGCGGTACCTTCTTCTCGTAGCTCAGGGCGCTGGTGATCCCGTCCAGAAGGCCCGCGCGGAAGGTCAGCGCTCCAGAGGAGCCGACGGTCAGGCTCGCGGTCGACCCGGTCTCCTTGTCGGCCGTCGGGCATGAACTTGCCGCATCGACGCACAGCGAGGCGGTGATCGGATTCTCGAATCCTCCGCTGACCGAGAAGAGCGACCA
>JAGQTO010000121.1 GCA_020439025.1 Mycobacterium sp.
CGCCGGAGGCCACCTCGACGGACGCTCTGTGCGAGGTGGTCCGGCGGGCCGGCTATGAGGCCGACTTGCGGGCCCCCGGCACCGAGGACCGTCCCGACCCCGACGACGCCGCCGCACGGTCACTGCTGATCCGCCTGGGCGTGGCCGCGGTCTTCTTCGTGCCGCTGTCGCATTTGTCGGTGATGTTCGCCGTACTGCCGTCGACCCGTTTCCCGGGATGGCAGTGGTTGCTCACCGCGCTGGCGCTGCCGATCGTGACCTGGGCCGCCTGGCCGTTCCACCGGGTCGCGTTGCGCAATGCCCGGCACCGGACCGCCTCGATGGAGACGCTGATCTCGGTGGGGGTAACCGCCGCGACGTTGTGGTCGCTGTTCACGATCTTCGCCGCCCATCCACAGCGCCAGACCACCGGGCTCTGGCAGGCGCTGATGAGCAGCGACGCCATCTATCTCGAGGTCGCTGCCGGGGTCACGGTGTTCGTCCTGGCCGGGCGCTACTTCGAGGCACGGGCCAAGTCGAAGGCCGGCAGTGCGTTGCGGGCTCTGGCGGCGATGAGCGCCAAGACCGTGGCGGTGCTGCACGCCGACGGCAGCGAGATGGTCATCCCCGCCGAACAACTCAAGGAACAGCAGCGCTTCGTGGTTCGGCCCGGCGAGACCATCGCCGCCGACGGTCTGGTGGTCGACGGCGACGCCGCCGTCGACACGAGCGCGATGACCGGCGAGTCCAAACCCGCCCGCGTGCATCCGGGTTCCAGCGTCGTCGGGGGAACGGTGGTGCTGGACGGACGCCTCGTCGTCGAAGCGGCCGCGGTCGGGGCCGACACCCACTTCGCCGCCATGGTGCGCCTGGTCGAGGAAGCCCAGGTCCAGAAGGCTGACGCGCAGCGACTGGCCGACCGCATCTCGGGCATCTTCGTGCCCGCGGTGTTCGCCATCGCGGCGGCGACTGCCGCGGGCTGGCTGCTCGCCGGCGCCGGCGCCGACAAAGCGTTCTCCGCGGCGCTGGCGGTGCTGGTCATCGCCTGCCCCTGCGCGCTGGGTCTGGCCACCCCGACGGCGATGATGGTGGCTTCGGGCCGAGGGGCCCAACTGGGCATCTTCCTCAAGGGCTACCGCGCGCTGGAGGCCATCCGCAATGTCGACACCGTCGTCTTCGACAAGACCGGCACCCTGACGACGGGACATCTTTCGGTGACCGGGGTGACCGCCGCCGACGGATGGCAACCCGATGATGTCCTGGCCTACGCGGCCGCCGTGGAGTCCGGATCCGAACATGCGATCGCCACGGCGATTCTGGGGGCTACCGAGCGTCGTGAACCGGTGACGGGGTTCCGGGCACTGCCGGGCAACGGCGTGACCGGGGCCGTCGGCCCGGCTGCCGAAACGGTCACCGTCGAGGTGGGCCGGCCGAAATGGGTGGGTCGGGAGGCCAGCGTTCCCGCACCGGTCGACGCGGCCCGCCGCGCCGCCGAGGCCCACGGGCAGACCGCCGTTCTGGTGTCGGTTGACGGGCGGGTGTGCGGCGTCGTCGCGGTGGCCGACGCGGTCAAACCGAGCGCGGCCGAAGCGGTTGCCGCGCTTCATGAACGGGGACTGCACACGACCCTCCTCACCGGCGACAACGCGACCGCGGCCGCCGAGGTTGGCGCCGAGGTCGGAATCGACGATGTGATCGCCGAGGTGTTGCCCGAGGGCAAGGTCGACGTCATCGAGCAGCTGCGGGATCAGGGCCGCGTTGTCGCCATGGTCGGCGACGGGATCAACGACGGGCCCGCCCTGGTCTCGGCGGACCTCGGACTGGCGATCGGGCGGGGCACCGATGTGGCGATCGCGGCCGCCGACGTCATCCTGGTGCGTGATGACCTGCGTTCGGTGCCGCAGGCGCTCGATCTCGCGCGGGCGACGATGCGCACCATCCGGATGAATCTGGTCTGGGCGTTCGGCTACAACGTGGCGGCCATCCCGATCGCCGCGGCCGGGCTGCTGAACCCACTGATCGCGGGTGCTGCGATGGCCTTCTCGTCGTTCTTCGTCGTCTCCAACAGCCTGCGTCTGCGGAACTTCGGACGAGGCGGTTCGGCGCCCGACTCATGACGGCGCCCGAAACCATGTCGACAATCACGCTGAACAAAGAAAGGGTTAGTCAGTGTCTCAGGAATTCTCCGTCACCGGCTTGAGCTGCCAGAGTTGCGTCAAGCACGTCACCACCGCGCTGACCGCGCTTCCGGGCGTCGATTCCGTGCGGGTCGACCTCGGCAGCGACGCGCCGTCGAAGGTCTATGTCGACGCATCCCGTCCGCTGGGGGATGATGAAGTACAGGCCGCCCTCGCGGAAGAAGGCGACTACTCGCTGGTCAGGTGAAGACATTGCGGCGGGTCAGTGTGGACGTCGGGGAGATAGGGAGCAAGGCGATGCCTCGAGCTGTCGGAGATCGGTACGCGTGCGGACAATGCGGCGCGGCCCTGGTGTACGAGAAGGCCTGTCCCTGCTGTAAGTCGGCCGGCGACCACGTCGAGATGTGCTGCGGGGAGCCGATGGCCAAGGTCGATTCCTGACCCTGATTTTCGCGGAATGCGGATGCAACTGGCGTTGATAAGCGAAATTGTCTGTCCTGCAACAGATAGCCAGGTGCAGCAGGGCGGCTACCTGCGGTAGCTGAGTGTTGGCCGGCGCCGCCACTGCAGACCCCGAAATTGAACCGAGCGGGGACCACTCGCTCACGTCGGTCTTCCCGAGAATGACCGCCCCGGCCTTGCGGAGTGGGGTGACCACATGTGCGCCGCCGGGTGCGCCATTTTCCTCGAGAGCCGGCAACCTCGAGGTCCGAGATGCGGCGCAAATACTCGTCTAGGGGTGCCGCCGAGGTCCACCCGCCCCGCTCGAACGCGCTGCACGTCAGCGATCGTCATCTCGGGCAGGGCCATCGGGCAGTCTTTCAGGCCGGCTTCTTTGGTGATCAATTCAGTTCTTCCCGGGCCAGGCGACTACGTCGGCGGTTGCCCGCGCCCCTGATGAGAGGGCTCTCATGGCCGTTTCCTCCAGGGATCACCTCATCCGGCGAACCTGAAATGGCGAAGGGCGTTCAGGAAAGGACATTTGACATGTTGCGTTCCCTCACCGGTGCCGCGATCTCCATCCGGCAGGCCAGCACTCTCGACGAGGCGACTCTGACCCGGATGTGGGCACTCTACGCACCACACCATCAGATGGACCGCCGGGAGTTCGACGAGAAACTGTCGACCCTCGACGAGATCGCCCTGTTCACCGCGCGCAACGACCGGTCGCTGATCGGTTTCTGCGGACTGCGACGCCGGCTTGTCCAACTTCGAAACGGGCGGCGGGCAGCGACCTTCTACCTGGGGTTGACCTACGTCAGGACTGAGTGGCGGTCGACCGGCCTGATCCAGCAGATGGTCCTTCGTCGTGTGCTGGCCCCGTTGATCACACCACGTTTGGCGGTCTACTTCTGGGCTGACTGCCTGACCTTCCGCCCCTATTTGGCGATGGCCCGGAATCTGCACGAGTACTACCCGGCCCGGACGGGGCCTACCACTGAGGAAGCCGCCGAAGTGATCGACATTCTGGGTGCGACGTACTACGGGGACAGCTTCGACGCCGACCGTGGCATCGTGCGCAAGAGTGTCCGTCGTATCAAGTCGCATGAGGCCTGCGTGTCGGCGACCGACCTACAGGACCCTGACATCCGGTTCTTCGCCGAACGGAACGCCGACCACGACCGCGGCGATGGGTTGATCGCCGTATTTCCTATGGGCGTGCGGAATCTCGTTCATCTGCTGGTGCGCCAGATCGGCAAAGGCCGGCTGGAGATCCGGCTCCGGCACCCCAGCCGGGCGGGCGCTACCGCGCGAGCTGCCTGACTCACTTTTAGGCGATCGCGGCGCTGAACGCGGCGTCCAGTGCGAGCACATCGAACGAGCTGAACCCGGCCGTCGCGCACCAGCTACGGAAATCCACTGCGGTGTCGTCGCCGAACCATCGCATCATCGCGGTACCGGCTGGGCAGGATTCAATTCAATATCATCGGTCAGATGCGCGTCATACCGAGCCGGGACATGTCTGAGCGCGGGGTCACCGGGATCGCCGCGCACGCCGGGCGAGCAGGGCCCGGTATGAGGTGCACCCGGAGCTTCGGGTGACGCGGCCTCCCGCCGGGCGGTCGCCCGATGCCGATGTGATCATCGCCGGCGCCGGGCTCTCCGGGCTCTCCCTCGCGGTGGCCCTGCTCGATGCCGGCCTACCCGAAGGTGCGCGGACGATCATCGTCGATCCCCGCCAAACGCTCAGCGGCGCCGACCGGACATGGTGTTTCTTCGATCTCGTGCCGCACGCGTTCGAGTCCGCGATCGCCCACCGTTGGAGCCGATGGCGCGTTCGACTCGGTGAGACCGAAGTGCTGCGCTCCGCACCGGGTATCGCGTACTGCCACATCCCGGGCGAGCGGTTTTACGAGGCTGCGCTCGCGCGGATCGCCGCAGCCGGTGAACGCATCGAGTTCGTCCTCGGCACGGCGGTCGAACACCTCGAGGACCGCGGTGACCGCGTTGATGCGCACACCGGCACCGGAGTGCTGCGCGCGCGTCTGGCGATGGACTCGCGACCGCCCCCGCTGACGCGTGCCAGCGGAGCCGGCTCGGACGTCCATCTGCTTCAGCACTTCCGGGGCCGTGTCGTCCGCTGTGCGAAGCCGGTATTCGAGGTCGGCACCGCGACGCTGATGGACTTCGACGTCTTCCAAGGACACGGACTGCACTTCATCTATGCGCTGCCCTTCGACGCGCACACCGCGCTCGTCGAGAGCACGTTCTTCACCGAGCGGCTGCTGCCGGATGAGGTGTACGAGGAGGCCATCGACACTTGGCTCGCGCGCCGGCAACCCGGCGCAACCTTCGCGCCGATCTCGCACGAGAGCGGGGTGATCCCGATGACGACGGCCCCCTTCGACGCATGGCCGAGCCCACGGATCGTGCGGATCGGCACCGCGGGGGGACACGTCAAACCGTCGAGCGGATACGCATTCCTGGCGGTGCAGCGCTTCGTCAACGAGTTCGCCCCCCGGGTGGTTGCCGCGCTGCGCGCCGGTGGGTGCGCCGAGCCTCCGTCGGTGCGGCCCCCGCGCACCACGACACTCGACGCCATCTTCCTGTCCTACCTGCGACGGCTTCCCGAGCGCGCGCCGGACACCTTCTATCGCCTCTTCGAACGGGTGCCGCCCGCCGCATTGGCCCGATTCCTCTCCGACACGGGCACCGTCGCCGACGATCTGACGGTGATGCTCCGGAGCGACTCCCCGCGACTTGCGCTCGAGGCCGTCCGCGCCGCTCCGCTGCTGCGCCGCACGAGGCGGTAGGGGCCGGACTGCTCGCCGCCCGGTTCCGGGCGCCGAACCGGCGAGTGCGCTTAGGCTCGCAGCAAGACATTCGATTGGGTGAGGGTGATGAGCCCAGGGACAGAGTGCCGCTGACAATCCACGAGATTGCGCGAGCGAAGCCCCGATAAGCAACCACGCCACGAGCGGTCACTTCATACGGTCTGAGGACTGAGCCCCTGCTCCGTTCGGGCCCCTGCTCCGTTCGGACCCTTGTCAGCTCAGGGCCTGTTCTTGGCCAGTTCGCGGAGCATGTTGTTGTAGGCCACCATCTCGTCATCGGCGTAGCTCGATTCCGAATGCCGGTCGGAGCGCACCGCGTCCCGGCGATCCTGTCGTGCCCATTGGGTGACCAGGGCGATCACCACCACCACCAGCGGCACCTCGCTCGCACCCCAGGCGATCGCGCCCCCGAGATGCTGGTCCTCGTTGATGCTCCCGACCCACGGCAGGGCCAGGCTGCGGTAGAAGTTGCCCCCCACGGTGGAGGTCATGGTCATCATCGCGATGCCGAAGAAGGCGTGGAAGGGCATGACTGCGAAGAGCAGGGCGAGTCTGCCGATGTAGGGGAGTCGGCGCGGACCGGGATCGACGCCGATGATGCCCCAGTAGAAGAGGTATCCGGTGATCAGGAAGTGCACGGCCATGAACTCGTGGCCCCAGTGGTAACGGACCAGGGTGTCGAAGAACGGGGTGAAGTAGACCGCATATAGCGAGCCGACGAACAGCACGAATGCCGTTATCGGATTCGAGAGGAAGGCCGTGATCCGGGAGTGCACGAACCGGACGATCCACTCCCGCGGACCGGGGGGCTGACCCGGGGCGGAGGCCGGTAGGACGCGCAGCGCCAGGGTGACCGGAGCGCCCAGCACCAGCAGAACGGGGGCGAACATGTTCA
>JAGQTO010000122.1:0-1864 GCA_020439025.1 Mycobacterium sp.
GACCGGTTCCTCGACGAGCTTGAGGCGATGTCGCCGGCGGCGTTCGCCCCGGAGGTCGGCGCCTCCGGCATGCGGTCATCCAGCCGTGACGCCCTCAACACTCTGGTGGAGCGGTTCAACGCGGTGGCCGGCTCGCTGAGCCCGGATCAGCTGTCCACCCTTGCCGACGAGCTGACTTCGGTGGACAAGCTGCTACTGGGCGAACCGATCCTGGCCCGTCACCTCGCTGAGGCGACCGGAGAGACGGCGGCCAAGCAGCAGATGCTTGCCCGCCTGCTGGGAACCAAGGTCGGTCCGAACACTCTCGAGGTGCTCAACACCGCGGTGTCGGTGCGCTGGTCGCGGACCGGCGACCTCATCGACGCCATCGAGCACATCGCGCGGCTGGCCCTGCTGGTGCGCGCCGAGCGGGAGAACAAGGCCGACGAGGTAGCCGAACAGCTGTTCCGCTTCGACCGCGTCCTCACCACCGAGCCCCGGCTCACCGCTCTGCTCAGCGACTTCTCCCGGCCGGGAGAGGAGCGGGTCTCGCTGCTACGCAACGTGCTCGACCGGGCCGGCGGGGCCAACCCGACGGCCTCGGCGCTGCTGGCGCAGACCGTCGAGTTGCTGCGGGGCGAGCGCGCCGACGACGCGGTGGAGGACCTGGCCGAACTGGCGGTCGCGCACCGCGGCGAGATCGTCGCCGAGGTCGCGGCGGCAGCGGAACTGACCGATGCGCAGCGGCGGCGGCTGACCGCGGTACTGACCCGGATCTACCACCACCCTGTATCGGTTCAGCTCAACGTCGAGCCGGAGTTGCTCGGTGGCCTGTCGGTCGCCGTGGGCGACGAGGTGATCGACGGGACCCTTTCCTCCAGGCTGACCGCCGCAGCGATCAAGCTGCCCGACTAGCCACCAACCACCTCCCACCGACGACACCCCAGAGACGAAGAGGAAAACGAAAAGCCATGGCAGAGTTGACAATCTCCGCTGACGACATCGAGGGCGCCATCGCGAGCTACGTCTCGAGCTTCGAGGCGGGAACCGGCCGCGAAGAGATCGGCACGGTCATCGACGCCGGAGACGGTATCGCCCACGTCGAGGGCCTGCCCTCGGTGATGACCCAGGAGCTGCTGGAGTTCCCCGGCGGTGTGCTCGGTGTCGCGCTCAACCTTGACGAGCACAGCATCGGCGCGGTTATCCTCGGCGACTTCGAGAAGATCGAACAGGGCCAGCAGGTCAAGCGGACCGGCGAGGTGCTTTCCGTTCCGGTGGGCGACGCCTTCATGGGCCGTGTGGTCAACCCGCTCGGTCAGCCGATCGACGGTCGCGGCGACATCGCCGCGAGCAGCCGCCGCGCCCTGGAGCTGCAGGCGCCCTCGGTGGTGCAGCGCCAGAGCGTCAGCGAGCCGCTACAGACCGGCATCAAGGCCATCGACGCCATGACTCCGATCGGCCGCGGCCAGCGTCAGCTGATCATCGGCGACCGCAAGACCGGCAAGACCGCGGTCTGCGTCGACACCATCCTCAACCAGCGGCAGAACTGGGAGACCGGGGATCCGGCCAAGCAGGTCCGCTGCGTTTATGTCGCCGTCGGCCAGAAGGGCACCACCATCGCCAGTGTGCGCCGCGCGCTGGAGGAGGGCGGTGCGATGGAGTACACCACCATCGTCGCCGCGCCGGCCTCCGACGCAGCCGGCTTCAAGTGGCTGGCGCCCTACACCGGTTCGGCCATCGCGCAGGAGTGGATGTACGACGGCAAGCATGTTCTGATCGTCTTCGACGACCTGACCAAGCAGGCCGAGGCCTACCGCGCGATCTCGCTGCTGCTTCGCCGTCCGCCGGGCCGCGAGGCCTACCCGGGCGACGTGTTCTACCTGCA
>JAGQTO010000122.1:1937-7925 GCA_020439025.1 Mycobacterium sp.
CGAGACCAAGGCCAACGACATCTCCGCCTACATCCCCACGAACGTCATCTCGATCACCGACGGTCAGTGCTTCCTGGAGACCGACCTGTTCAACCAGGGCGTCCGGCCGGCCATCAACGTCGGTGTCTCGGTGTCCCGCGTGGGCGGCGCCGCGCAGATCAAGGCGATGAAAGAGGTCGCGGGCAGCCTGCGGCTGGACCTGTCGCAGTACCGCGAACTCGAGGCCTTCGCCGCCTTCGCCTCCGATCTGGACGAGACCTCCAAAGCGCAGCTGGAACGCGGCGCCCGGCTGGTGGAGCTCCTCAAACAGCCCCAGTACAGTCCGATGTCGGTCGAGGACCAGGTGGTCGCGATCTTCTTGGGCACCAAGGGGCACCTGGATTCGGTCCCGGTCGCCGACGTCTCCCGCTTCGAGGCGGAGTTCATCGAGCACCTCAAGGCCTCCGGCTCGTCGATCCTCGGTGACATCAAGTCCTCCCAGAAGCTCACCGAGGAGACCGAGGCCGCGCTCGAGAGCACTGTCGCCGACTTCAAGAAGGGCTTCGCCACCTCCGACGGAAGCTCGGTGATCCCCGACGCCCACGTGGCCGCGATGAGTGAGGACGAGGTGGAGAAGGAAGCCGTTCAGGTCCGCAAGCCCGCGCCGAAGAAGAAGTAATGGCAGCGACACTGCGCGAACTGCGCGGACGAATCCGTTCGGCCGGGTCGATCAAGAAGATCACCAAGGCCCAGGAACTGATCGCCACCTCCCGGATCGCCAAGGCGCAGGCCCGGGTGGAGGCGGCACGTCCGTATTCGACCGAGATCACCCACATGTTGACCAACCTTGCGGCCGAGTCGGCCCTGGATCACCCGCTGCTGGTGGCTCGGGAGAAGCCGAAGCGGGCCGCGGTCCTGGTGGTGTCGTCCGATCGCGGGCTGTGTGGTGCGTACAACGCCAACGTGCTGCGGCGGGCCGAGGAGTTGATCTCGCTGCTGCGCGAGGAGGGCAAGGAGCCGGTCCTCTACGTGGTTGGCCGAAAGGCGCTGGGTTACTTCAGTTTCCGCAACTGGACGATCACCCGGTCGTGGATCGGTTTCTCCGAGAAGCCGACCTACGAGAAGTCCCAGGAGATCGCCGACACCCTCGTGGCGGCCTTTCTGGCGGGGGCCGACGACGAAGGTGACAACCCCGGCCCGGACGGGGTCTTCGGCGTCGACGAGCTGCACATCGTCTTCACCGAGTTCCGCTCGATGCTCTCGCAGTTCGCCGAGGCCCGCCGGATCGCCCCGATGGAGGTCGAGTACGTCGAGGAGGATCCCGGGCCACACACCCTGTTCTCCTTCGAGCCCGACGCCACAACGCTGTTCGAGTCGCTGTTGCCGCGCTATGTTGCGACCCGGATTTTCGCCGCGCTGCTCGAGGCGGCGGCTTCGGAATCCGCCTCGCGGCGTCGCGCGATGAAGGCGGCCTCCGACAACGCCGATGATCTGATCAAGATCCTCACCCTGATGGCCAACCGCGAGCGGCAGGCCCAGATCACCCAGGAAATCAGCGAGATCGTCGGTGGCGCGAACGCGCTGGCCGACGCAGCGCAGAAGTAGACCCCCGTCAGAAAGCTCAGGAAGCGAAGAAGAAATGACTGTCACCGCTGATACCCAGAACAGCACCGCAGGGCGCGTGGTGCGAATCACCGGCCCGGTCGTCGACGTGGAGTTCCCCCGCGGCGCGGTCCCGGAGTTGTTCAACGCGCTGCACGCCGAGATCTCCTACGGGTCGCTGGCCAAGACGCTGACCTTGGAGGTGGCCCAGCACCTCGGCGACAACCTGGTGCGGACCATCTCCATGCAACCCACCGATGGCCTGGTTCGCGGCGTGGAGGTGACCGACACCGGCGGCTCCATCTCGGTTCCGGTCGGGGACGGCGTCAAGGGCCACGTGTTCAACGCGCTGGGCCACTGCCTGGACGAGCCGGGCTACGGCAAGGACTTCGAGCACTGGTCGATCCACCGCAAGCCGCCGGCCTTCGACGAACTCGAGCCGCGCACCGAGATGCTCGAGACCGGCCTGAAGGTCGTCGACCTGCTCACCCCGTACGTTCGCGGCGGCAAGATCGCCCTGTTCGGCGGCGCTGGCGTGGGCAAGACGGTGCTCATCCAGGAGATGATCAACCGCATCGCACGCAACTTCGGCGGCACCTCGGTGTTCGCCGGGGTGGGGGAGCGCACCCGCGAGGGCAACGACCTGTGGGTGGAGCTTCGTGACGCCAACGTTCTCAAGGACACCGCGCTGGTTTTCGGTCAGATGGACGAGCCGCCGGGCACTCGTATGCGGGTCGCGCTGTCCGCGCTGACCATGGCGGAGTTCTTCCGTGACGAGCAGGGCCAGGACGTGCTGCTGTTCATTGACAACATCTTCCGGTTCACCCAGGCCGGCTCCGAGGTGTCCACCCTGCTGGGCCGCATGCCCTCGGCCGTGGGTTACCAGCCGACCCTGGCCGACGAGATGGGCGAGCTGCAGGAGCGCATCACCTCGACCCGCGGTCGGTCGATCACCTCGATGCAGGCCGTTTACGTGCCTGCCGACGACTACACCGACCCGGCCCCGGCCACCACGTTCGCCCACCTTGATGCCACCACGGAGCTTTCCCGCGCGGTGTTCTCCAAGGGCATCTTCCCGGCGGTGGACCCGTTGGCGTCCAGCTCGACGATCCTTCACCCCAGCGTGGTCGGCGACGAGCACTACCGGGTCGCGCAGGAGGTCATCCGAATCCTGCAGCGCTACAAGGACCTCCAGGACATCATCGCCATCCTCGGCATCGACGAGCTCTCCGAGGAGGACAAGCAGCTGGTCTACCGGGCGCGTCGTATCGAGCGCTTCCTGAGCCAGAACATGATGGCGGCCGAGCAGTTCACCGGTCAGCCGGGCTCCACGGTTCCGCTGAAGGAGACGGTCGAGGCGTTCGACAAGCTCTGCAAGGGCGACTTCGACCATCTGCCGGAGCAGGCGTTCTTCCTCATCGGCGGCCTCGACGACCTGGCGAAGAAGGCCGAGAGCCTCGGCGCGAAGCTCTGATCGGCCGCTGCCGGTACATGAGCGCTCGCGCGAAGATCATCGCAATGACTCGAAAGGTGATGTGAGATGGCGGAATTGGACGTCGCTATCGTCTCCGTCGAACGCAAGATCTGGTCCGGCAAGGCGTCGTTTCTTTTCACCCGCACCACTTCCGGCGAGATCGGCATCCTGCCCAACCACATCCCGCTGGTGGCCCAACTGGTCAATGACGCGATGGTGCGGGTGGAACGCGAGGGCGAGGACGATTTACGGATTGCCGTCGACGGCGGCTACCTGTCGGTGACCGAGGGCGGTGTGACGGTCCTGGCGGAGTCCGCGGAGTTCGCCTCGGAGATCGACGCGGACGCGGCCAAGGCGGCAGCCGCCTCTGACGACCCGACCACGGCCGCGCGCGGCCGCGCCCGGCTGCGGGCGCTCGGCCAACTCGACTGAACCGGCCGCGACTAACCGCGCCTGGGCGAAGCGGGCACAGCGATGAGCGCGCCGATGGTGATCATGGTGGCGCTGGTCGGCATTCTGTTGCTGGTGGTGCTCGCCCTCAGCTACCGATTGTGGAAGCTCGGGCAGGGCGGCACACCCGCGATCCTGCGCGACACCCCAGCGGTCGGCGGCCACGGCTGGCGCCACGGAGTGATCCGGTACCGCGGCGGCGAGGCGCGGTTCTACCGGCTCTCCAGCCTTCGGCTGTGGCCGGACCGGCGACTGGGCCGGCGGGGCCTGGAGATCGTCTCCCGTCGTGCGCCGCGGGGCGACGAGTTCGACCTCATGACCGAGGAAATCGTCGTCCTCGAGCTACAGGACACCAGCGGGGCGCAGGATCGCGGCTACGAATTGGCTCTGGATCGGGGTGCGCTTACGGCGTTTTTATCCTGGGTCGAATCCCGGCCATCTCCCCGGGCACGCCGGCGCAGTCTCTGACCTGCTCAGCGTCCGGGATCTGGGCCGCCGGGCCGCCACATGACGTCGCCGTCCGGGTTGGCCACCCGGCACAGGATGAACAACAGGTCCGACAACCGGTTGAGGTAGCGGGCCGGCAGTGGGCTGACGGTGTCGGGGTGGGCCTTGACCGCGATCCATGCCGACCGCTCGGCGCGGCGGGTCACCGTCCGTGCGACGTGCAGGAGCGCCGAGAGTCCGGTGCCGCCCGGCAGGATGAACGAGTTCAGGGCGGGCAGTGCCTCGTTGTACTCGTCGCACCAGCGCTCGAGGCGTTCGATATAGGGCTCGGTGATCCGCAGCGGCGGGTGCTCGGGGTTGGCCACAATCGGGGTCGCCAGATCAGCCCCGGCGTCGAACAGGTCGTTCTGGATCCGGGTGAGCACTGTGCGGACCGGCTCGTCGGGCATGCCGATCGCGACGGCCACGCCGATGGCGGCATTGGCCTCCTCGCAGTCGCCGTAGGCGACTAGCCGGGGGTCGTTCTTGGCGATCCGGGAGAAGTCGCTCAGGCCGGAGGTCCCGTCATCGCCGGTTCGGGTGTAGATGCGGGTCAAGTGGATGCCCATAACGAGAACGGTACGCGGCCGGACCTCCACTAAACTGACTACCCGTGGGTGAGCGTTTCCTGGTGACCGGCGGTAACCGGTTATCCGGCGAAGTGGCGGTCGGCGGCGCCAAGAACAGTGTGTTGAAGCTGATGGCCGCCGCGCTGCTTGCCGAAGGCACCACCACGATCACCAACTGCCCGGACATCCTCGACGTGCCGCTGATGGCGGAGGTGCTGCGCGGGCTGGGGGCCAACGTCGAACTGGACGGCCCGGTGGTGCGGATCACCTCGCCGGACGAGCCCAAGTACGAGGCCGACTTCGCCGCGGTGCGGCAGTTCCGGGCTTCCGTCTGTGTGCTCGGTCCGCTAGTCGGCCGGTGCAAACGTGCGCGGGTGGCGCTGCCCGGCGGCGACGCGATCGGCTCGCGACCCCTGGACATGCACCAATCGGGTCTGCGTCAGCTCGGGGCGGAGTGCAGCATCGAGCACGGTTGCGTCGTGGCCTCGGCCGATCACCTGCGCGGGGCCGAAATCCAGCTGGAGTTCCCGTCGGTGGGGGCCACCGAGAACATCTTGATGGCCGCCGTCGTTGCCGAGGGACTGACGATCATTCACAACGCGGCCCGCGAGCCCGACGTGGTGGACCTGTGCGAAATGCTCAACCAGATGGGCGCCCGGATCGAGGGTGCGGGGACCCCGACGCTGAGGATCACCGGCGTCGACAAGCTGCATCCCACCGAGCACCGGGTGATCGGAGACCGCATCGTGGCCGCCACCTGGGGTATCGCCGCGGCGATGACCCGCGGCGACATCTCGGTGACCGGGGTGGATCCCGCACACCTGCAGTTGGTGCTGCACAAACTGCATGACGCCGGCGCGACCGTGACCCAGCACGACAACGGTTTCCGGGTGGTTCAGTACGACCGGCCGAAGGCCTGCAATGTCGCCACTCTGCCTTTTCCCGGCTTCCCGACGGATCTCCAGCCGATGGCGATCGCGTTGGCGGCCATCGCCGACGGCACCTCGATGATCACCGAGAACGTCTTCGAGGCGCGGTTCCGCTTCGTGGAGGAGATGATCCGGCTCGGCGCTGATGCACGTACCGACGGCCACCACGCGGTGGTGCGCGGCATCCCGCAGCTGTCCAGCGCTCCGGTGTGGTCCTCGGACATCAGGGCCGGTGCGGGGCTGGTCCTGGCCGGCCTGGTCGCGGACGGAGAGACCGAGGTCCACGACGTTTTCCACATCGATCGCGGCTACCCGCTGTTCGTGGAGAACTTGCAGAGTTTGGGCGCGGAAATAGAACGGGTACACTAGGCGTTACATCCTGGCAGTGCCCCGGACCCGCGGAGCGGGACGGAAGCCCGATTTGACTCAGGATCACACGCTGAAGTAAGCTGGTGGGGTTGCCCTGCGAGCGGATGCAAGCGGGTGTGTTGTTTGAGAA
>JAGQTO010000416.1 GCA_020439025.1 Mycobacterium sp.
CGCCGGTTTGGGGCTGGCCATCGTGCGGGCGATTGCGGCGGCTCACGGAGGCACGGTGGTGCTGGACAGCGCCCCGGGCCGAGGCGCCACCTTCACCGTTGTCGTCCCCGTCAAAGGAGCGCCATGACCCGGATTCTCATCGCCGAAGACGAGCCCCGGATTTCGAGCTTCATCGAAAAAGGGCTGTCCTCCAACGGGTTCGCGGTCACGGTCGTGGCAGACGGAAGGTCGGCCTACGAGTACGCGACCACCGGGGGTTTCGACCTGCTGGTGCTCGACATCGGTCTGCCCGGGATCGACGGATTCGAGGTGCTGCGCAAGTTGCGCGCCGACGGCAACTCCATCCCGGTGGTTGTGCTGACGGCCCGTGACAGTGTGCAGGACACCGTCGCCGGACTCGAGGGCGGCGCGGATGACTACATGCCCAAACCCTTCCGGTTCGAGGAGTTGCTGGCTCGCGTGCGACGCCGGCTGAGCACCGAGCGTGCCCCGGAGACGACGGTGTTGTCCTGCGGCGGTCTGCAGTTGGATCTGAGGACCCGCCGGGCCCGGGTCGACGGACGCGACGTCGAATTGTCGGCGCGCGAGTTCGCGCTGGCCGAGACCTTCCTGCGTCATCCGGGCCAGGTGCTGTCCCGGGAACAGCTGCTCAGCCACGTGTGGGGCTACGACTTCGACCCCGGCTCCAATGTGGTTGACGTCTACGTGCGCTATCTGCGTCGCAAACTGGGCGCCGAGCGGTTCGTGACGCTGCGGAGAATGGGATACCGCCTCGACGCGATCCCCTGATTGCCGACGTTCGCAATCACGCAGTGTCATGAGAAGCGCAGTTTCATGAGAGCCCAAACGGCGCCCGCCTCTATGCGGGGCGGGCGCCGGTGGGCGCGGCGATGCGGCGCGGTGATGCGGCGCGGTGATGCGGCTATTGGCCCAAACCCTGAAGCCAGGTGGGCGGCAGACCGCGCACCATTTCCGGTCCCGGCAGGACAGCGCCAACGGAGTGCTGCTCGGTCACCTCATGGGTCTCGGTGCCGCGGGCCAGCATGTCATCGGTTGAGGCCTGAGCGACGCCGCCGCCGAGCAGGCTGATTCCGGTGAGGGTCAGCGCTGCGGTGAGGGCTTTCCAGGTGTTCGGCAACATGAGAGATCTCCTTCTTCTCGGTTGTGGTCAGGACGGTCGTTCCGTCCATCCCCTCAAGGATTTCGCTCGCGCATGAGGGGGACGGGAGGTGAAAGTGAGTGCTTTCTCATCAGCAGGCTGTGACAGTTGCAGCCCCGGTCTACAGGGTTGACCAACTGAAAATATCTGGCATAGCGTCGAATTCGATGGTCACCGACTACAACGCGGGCGACACCGCAAAGCTGTACCAGCAAGCCAAGAACACCCTGCCGATCTACCGGGTCGACACCTTTTCGCTCATGCAATGCGTGGGCGACGTCTCCGGTGAGACCGTGCTGGACGTCGCCTGCGGAGAAGGTCACTTCACGAGGATGATGCGCCGGTCGGGCGCGACCAGGGTTGTCGGCATGGACATCTCCGAGTCGATGATCCGACTGGCCCGGCAACAGGAGGCCGCCGAACCGCTGGGTATCGACTACGTCGTCGGCGACGCCCGGGTGCCGGCCGATCCGCCCCAGGAGTTCGACGTCGCGGTGGCCGCCTTCCTTCTCGTCTACGCACGTGACTGCGCGGAGTTGGCGGCGATGTGCGCCGGCGTCGCGAGCCGGGTTCGACCCGGCGGCCGGTTCGTCACGATCACCGTCAATCCGGCGATCTACCATTTCGATCCCACGCCGGACTTCAGAAAGTACGGATTCGACGTGCGTCTCGAGGAGAAGGCCTACGAAGGAGCGCCGATGAACTTCTCGGTCCTGCTGCCCAATGCCACTCTCGAAATCGAGAATTACTACCTGCCCGTTGACACCTACCGTGAGCAGTTGCGGACAGCCGGCTTTTCCAGCGTCGCGGTGCACGGACTCTCGGTGCCGGCGGACGCCATGTCCGGCTATCCGCCGGGGTTCTGGGATGAACTGCTGGCGCATCCGGTCTACATCGTCCTCGACTGTGTGCGCGCCGGCGCCCGAGACTAGGCGCCACCCTCCACCGGCGACGGTCGAACCTCTGCTCAGGCATACACGGTGTGCCGGCCCCGCAGCGGAAGTGCCGGGGTGAGGTCTCGCGGCCGCTGATACCGCACGACGATGGCGGCGACGAGGAGGGCCGCCGCCGAGCCGACCATGATCCCGGCGCGGGGGCCGGCGTAGTCGACGATCATTCCGACGATCGGACCTCCGACCGGTAGGCCCCCGGTGACCACCATGGCG
>JAGQTO010000123.1:0-5621 GCA_020439025.1 Mycobacterium sp.
CCCCCGTAGCTCAGGGGATAGAGCGTCTGCCTCCGGAGCAGAAGTCCGCATGTTCAATTCTTGCCGGACCAACTTGTATGGAAGTTGATGGATTTGCGACCCTCTTCGACCATCCCCGCGATTACTGGGCTGCTGCTTTTGATCCCGATCACCCCTCCGGCCTTGGCCGCTCCCGCTCTGATGGACGGGTCCTACGAGGTCCGGGCCGACGGCTCCGATTACGGAACGTGGACCTTCACACCCCGCTGCGGCGCTGCCGCCGACACCTGCACCGCGCGAGTCGAAGCCCACCCCGCCGGCTGGACCGCCGTGGCCACGCTGTCCGAGGGATACTGGAGCCTCACCCGGACATCCCAGACCTTATTCGGCTGCGACGACGGAAGCGCCTCGCCCGGCGAACTACGCGCCCGCTGGGACTCCGACTCTTTAGCGGGTTCTCTCGTACTGGCGCCGGAGGGGCAACGGTGTGGCGGCTCCAGCGCCCCGTTGCGGGCGGGCCTGCGGCTGCTCAAGCTCTAATCTGACGCTCTCAAAGCCGTTTGATCCGGTTCCGGTACTGCGCGACGTAGGCCGCGTTGCTGCGCTCCCCCTCCTCGCCGTTGGCGCTGTGCCAGACCGGCGCCGGGTGGCCCCGGCGCTGCAGTTCTGCCACGGTGGCGGCGACCAGTGCCTGCAACAGTGCGCTGCCCACCGCGGTGGAGGTGGCCGAGACAGCGCTCGGACAGCCGGGAATGCGCACCGCAGCGTCGCCGTCGGCGCCGTAATTGTCGAAGACCAGATCGGCGCAGTCGAGAAGTTTGCGCCCGCTGGGGTGGCGCGAGCCGACGCTGCGGGAGAACCGGACCGAGGTCAGGGCCAGGACCGTGGCGCCCCGGGCTTTGGCGCCGAGCGCCACCTCGATCGGGACCGCGTTGCGGCCGGAATTGGAGATCACCAGCATCACGTCGCCGGGATGCAACGGCTCGTCCTGCAGCAGTTGCTCGGCGTAGTCGGGCACCCGTTCCAGCCAGGTGGAGCGGCGGGCGGCCACCATCACCGACAACGGCGGGTCCAGGATTGCGTTCACCGGCACCAGACCGCCGGCCCGGTAGAACAGCTCGGCGGCCAGCAGTTGCGAGTGCCCGCTGCCGAACACGTGCCACAGACCACCGTTGGCGATGCAGTCGGCGATCCGTTCAGCGGCGGTCTGCAGGATCGGCAGTTGCTCGTCGTGAACGCGCCGCACCAGCGCGCCGACGGTGTCGAGGTACTCGGCCGCGTAGCGGCTCACGACTGCGCCGACGGTCGGCGGTTGGCGACCGTCCCGGTCATCGAGCGCACCGACGGGGGCACCGGGATCGTCTCGTCGCAGTCCGGTGCCCGCCTCGGTTCTCCGTAGCTCATGGTGATCGGGACCACGCCGGCCCAAACCGGGGAGGCGACGTCTTCCGCGGGGTCCTCCGACCATCCGTCGCCCACTTTCAGCGACCAGTTGTCCGCGCCGATACTCATCCGCAGCACCATCGTCGCGGCCCGCTCCCTGGGAGTGCTTCTGCGCACCTCGGCGGCCCGGCCGGGGATGAAGGTGTCGGTCAGCGCCTGCAGGTAGGGCGGCTTGTCGTCATTGGCGACGGCGTCGAAGCTGCCGAACAGCACCGCGCTGCGGTAGTGAAAGGAGGATTCGAAACCGCTGCGCGCCACCACGACGCCGTCCAGGGTGCTGATGCACACCGAGGCCGGTACACCGGTGGCCAGGTGGCGCAGCCACGGCGATCCGGTCGAACCGTGGACGACCAACTCTTCTCCGACGCGCACGAAGCCGACCGGCAGCGCCACGGGTGCTCCATCGCGGACGAAGGCCACGGTGGCCAGGGGTGTGCTGTCCAGCAGCGCATCGAGACTCTCGCGGTCGGTGACCTGCTTGTCCCGCAGGCGCGAGACGGCGGTCTTCGGTTTCGGGCCTTCTGGATTCGGCATGGTGTTCTCCCGGTGTCAGCCGACGCGACGTAGGGCGCCGGGGGTGAGGTCCTTGCGCGAGGGGTAGCCGTCGACGGCCATGATGAGGTCGGCTTCGGCCAGGATCGAGCGCAGCACATGGACGATGCCGTCGGTTCCGCCGAGTGCCGCCCCGTAGGCGTAGGGCCGGCCGATGCCGACCGCGGACGCCCCGAGTGCGAGGGCCTTGATCACGTCCGCCCCGGACCGGACGCCGGAGTCGAAGAGCACCGGAACCTCCCCGGCGGCGGCCACCACGTCGGGCAGGCAGTCGATGGCCGGCAGTCCCCCGTTGGCCTGGCGCCCACCGTGATTGGAGCAGTAGATCCCGTCGACTCCGGCGTCGATCGCGCGGCGGGCGTCGTCGGGGTGGCAGATGCCCTTCAGGATCAGCGGCAGTGAGGTCAGCGACCGCAGCCACGGTAAGTCGTTCCAGCTCAACGAGTTTCCGAAAACGCTCACCCAGTGTGGGACGGCGTTGCGCGGATCGCTGAGGTCGGCGTCGACCTTCGCCCGGAAGTTCGGGTCGCTGATGTAGTTGGCCAGGCAAAGCCCGCGAAGCTGGGGAAAATTGGCCGTCGCGAGATCCCTCGGCCGCCAGCCCGGGATCCAGGTGTCCAAGGTCACCACGATCCCGGCGTAGCCGGCGGCTTCGGCTCGGCGCACCAGGCTCTCTGCGAGGTCCCGGTCGGTCGGGGTGTAGAGCTGGAAAAGGCCTGGGGTGTCGCCGCATTCGGCGGCGACGTCCTCAAGGGGGTCCATGGTCAGGGTCGATACACACATCGGAACGCCGGTGCGCGCGGCGGCTCGGGCGGCGGCGAGGTCCCCGTGCCGGTCGGCGGTGCACAACCCGATCACACCGACGGGGGCCATGAACACCGGCACCGCCCAGCGCCGCCCCCAAAGCTCCACCGACAGATCGCGTTCGGTCGCCCCGACCAGCATCCTCGGGATGAGCCCCCACTGTCCGAAAGCGGTGGCGTTGGTGCGCTGGGTGAGTTCGTCGCCGGCGCCCCCGGCCACATAAGACCACAGCGACGGCGACATGGCCTGTTGCGCCCGGGATTCCCACTCGGCGAACGACATCGGCAGTTCGGGCAGGATTCCGCTGAGACCCTGGAAGTAGATCTCGATCTGATAGTTGCCGTAACTCATGGCTGATCCTTTCCCAGATCTTCGATGATGTCGCAAACCCTGCGAAGCTGGTCGATATCGGAACTGGTGGGGATGAGGTGGACCTCGTCGGTGCCGATGGCGGCGAAGGACCGCAGGACCGCGGCGAGTTGATCCTCGGTGCCGGCGAAACCGGTCGCCGGTGCCATCGCGTCGACCACCTCGGCCGGGATCCAGTTCATGTAGTGCCGCAGGTGGCGGTGAACCCGGGCGCGGGCCTGCCCCGGGTCGTCCAGGGCGAACCAGAACGAGGTGGCCAGGTGCGGCGGCGGCTTGCCGGCGGCCGCCCATGCCGTGCGGCCGACGTCGAACAGTTCGCCCTGACGCGCCGTATCGAGGTCCAGCGTGATACCGGCCAGCCCATCGGCCCACGCGGCAGCGCTGCGCAGAGTGCGAGGGCCCACGGTGCCGACCAGCAGCCGGGGTCCGCACCGCTGTACCGGCGCCGGTCCGACCGGCAGCACCGAGTCGGTGAGCCGCTCCCCCGCCCAGACCCGCTTCATCACCTCGACCCGGCGGGCCATCTCGGCCATGGTCTGCGTCGACGGGTCCGCGCCCACCGCCCGGTAGTCCTCGTGGCGGCCCCCCACCCCGACCCCGACGGTCAGCCGGCCCCCGCACAGCAGGTCACCGGTGGCCAGCGACTTGGCCAGCAGCACCGGATCGTGCAGTTGCGGTACCACCACCGTGGTGACCAGCGGGACCCGGTCGGTCCACGCCGCCAGCGCCCCGAGCAGGGCGATCGCCTCCGGATTGCCGAAGGCGATCCGCTCGCCCCAGCACAGCGACGAGAACGGGCCCTCGTCGACCGCGCGGGCCCACTGCCGCAGGAGACGCGCATCGAGGTCGGGTTCCATCACCGGCATGGTCATGCCTATGCGCACGCCCCGCATTGTGGCACGTCGGCCCGATATGACGGCAGCGCGCTCAGTCGCCCAGCTGAGGGGGGTCCTTGTGGGCCCGGACCGCGGCCGTTGACGGCGCCGTGGTCAGCAGGTTGCCGCGCACACTGCCGTGGGCCGTGCGGCCCGCCACCAGCAGCCAGGTGACCAGCAAGCCGACATAGGCGAGGACGGCGGCGACGCGGAAGACCGGCAGGCCGGTGTGCAGGGCCAACTGGGTGGTGCCGGTGACGAAGGTTCCGACCGGGAAGGTCAGGCTCCACCAGGTCAGGGCGAAGGGCATACCGCGGCGCAGGGTCCGGACGGTCAGCGCCGAGGCCAGCGCGATCCACAGCACCGCGAAGCCCCAGACCGGCACGCCGAAGAGGATCGCGAAGGTGTCCATGGCCCGGGCGATCTCCGGGTCGACTGCGGTGGCGGCGTTGTGTCCGATCAGCCCCGCCGCGGTGATGGACTGCCCGAGTGGGCCCAGCACGATCCACAAGGTCGGCACCCGGGCGGTGCCCGAGGTGCCGTAGAGCACCAGTCGGCTCCAGATCATCGACACGATGATGAGCGCGGCGATCAGCGACAGGCCGAACATCGCGTAGCAGCCGTAGAGCATGGTCTGCCGGGCTGCGCCGGCCGGAGTGTGCGGTATGAGCAATGCCCCGCCGGCGGCGGCCACCATGGGCGGCACCACCGGCATCAGCCAGCCCCCGAATGCGGCGTCGGGTTCGACGCTGTGCTGGGTGAACATCAGGTAGGGGATGCTGACCGCCGTGAACAGACCCCCGACGGTGCCTGCGGTCCACAGCACCCAGGCCAGGGTCAGTGCCGGCCGCTCGCCGATGACGTCGCCGCCGACCAGGACCGCCCCCGATCCGACGGTCAGCAGGGCCATCGGGGCGGCACCGTAGAAGTGGGCCATCTGGGGGTTGTCGGCATGGCTGCGGGCCACCGTGGGATTGCGCAGCCAGTGGCCTCCGACCAGGACTGTC
This sequence comes from Mycobacterium sp., assembly GCA_020439025.1. Taxonomy (GTDB): domain Bacteria; phylum Actinomycetota; class Actinomycetes; order Mycobacteriales; family Mycobacteriaceae; genus Mycobacterium. The sequence goes on from JAGQTO010000123.1 coordinate 5,030, forward strand.
AGCCCGGCCAACAGGAGGGCCGCAATCACCCAGACCACCCGGGTCAGGGTGTGCAGTCCGGGCACGGCGACCGGCAGGGTGGACCCGGCGGTCGCCACAATGCCGGTGCCCATCACCGAGGCAAACCAGTTCGGCCCGATGCGACCGAGGGTCTCCACCCGCATCACCCCAGGCCGCCTCACCCCGGTCGGCTCCCTCCTAGCCACTGCACCTGCCCCGATCGCCCTCCTGAGCCAGGTATTGACGGGCCATCCGGCCGACGTGCTCGGGCAGCGCGCCAAGGGCCACGTCGGCCAGCGTGGTCTCCTCCAACACGGAGCGCATGCTGGCCCGCAGCGCCCGCCACACGTCGGTCAAGGCGGCCGTGGGGCCCGAGTAGGGAAGGTCGACAAGTCCGATATCGCGCACGCTGGCCAATGGGCCGTCGATGCAGCGCAACACATCGGCGATGCTGACCTGATCAGCCGGCCGGCCCAGTTCGTAGCCGCCGTCGCGCCCGCGATGGCTGCGGACCAGCCGGTCCGCGCGCAGGTTGGCCAGGATGTCGACGAGGAATTGGGCCGGGATGCCCTGAGCTTTGGCGAGGTCGTCG
>JAGQTO010000123.1:5731-20889 GCA_020439025.1 Mycobacterium sp.
CGGATCACCGACCGCTGTCGGACCCCGATGCCGTCCGCGCGGTACGGCCGGTCAACTTGCCGGTCACGTTGCCGGCTGCGTCCCCGACGTTCTGCAGTGCCGTCTGCACCTGGTCTCCAACCGCTGCGAGTGCGTCGCCAGCCTGACCAGCGCCCGGCCGCCCCGACCGGCGAATGGGTCGAGTAGGTACGGACTTGTTGCCGTCGCTCAGATCGGTTCCACCCGCAGCGGTGGTCGCAGCGGTCGAGGATCCGTCGGCTGCGGGGGCTTGGGCAGCGAGGCCGTCGGCGGTAGAGACCCCGTCATCGAGGATCGATCCCACCGAGGGACGCGAAGCGCCGAGGGGGGCCTCGACGCCGTCGGGCTTACGTTCGGTTCCGTCGACGGCGGCACCGTCATTCAGGGTCGCGCCGGCATTCAGAACCGGGCCGGTGTTCGGCGCGATCGGGTGGGCCGCGAGGCTGCTGCCTGGACCCGGCGTCTTGGGTGCTGGCATCGCGAAGACCGGCAGCTCGACAGCCGGGAAGGCGGGAAGGCGCTGCTCGACCACGGTACGAAGGGCGTCGAGAATCATCCTCGGCGGTCCCAGCGGCGCGACGACAACCTTGACCGCGGTCTCCAGGGCCTCCCGAACATCACCGTTGACCAGGGCCCTCAGCGTGTCGACGATCAGTCCGGGCTCAGCAGCCAGCACCGCGCCCGCCGCGAATGCGGCCGTGACCAGTTGGTGGCCGACGTAACTGACGTCGCTGACCACGGCGTGGACGACCTCGGCCACCACCGGGGTCAAATCGGCCACGCCTCCTGCCGGGAGCACCAGTTCGGGGGCGGCGAGCGCTTCGAGCGGTTCCGACAAGGGGCTGACCGGGCCCAGCGCCGCCACAGTGCCCTCGAAGTCCGGATACGGCGGGTTCGGAATGTAGGGCACCGACAGCGCCGTCAGTTCGGGCTGAGTGACCGCCGTCGCGCCGGCCACGAACGCATCGACGATGGCATTCGTTCCGAGATACGTCGCGTCAGCCGCCAGTGAGGTGATCAGGTCCTTGATGATGACGAACGGGTTAGTCGACTGCGGCGGGGCTGGGGCGATCGCGTTCAGGAAGTCCTCGTCGAGCATTCCGAGGGCGTCGCCACTGCCGGCCGAAAGCTGGATGGCGGGAATCTGCACATCCGACCGCGGCGGAATCACGGGGTTGGCCACCACGACACCGGCAGCCGTCAAAGCCACCCCTGTCGTCAGTATTGGACCCAACGCGCCGCGCACGCCCAACCACCCGCCTCTCGTATGCGAAGTCCTAATACTACCTGAGAATGAACTGAGAAGGAAGTCGAAACGGCCGCTTTCGGGATTTCTTATCCCGGCGACATTCCACGATTCCTTAAAGGAGCGGTGCCCCTCCCCCGCAGGGAAGGGGCACCGCTGTTGACCTTCGTTAGCTCGCGGAGCGCGAAGCCGCCGCCGACTTGGCTCCACCCCTGTGCACCGACCGCTTCGGCGTTCCGGCCACCGCGTCGTCACCGGCCGCGGCCCGGGCACCACCGCGCACTGCGCCACGGATCGACTTCTCAGCGGCCGCAGGAGCGTCAGCGACCACGTCCGCAGCCGCCTCCGCGGCTACAGACTCCCCGACCTCAGCAGGGGCCTCGACCTCGGCCGCCGTTGCGGCCGGGGCCTCGGCCGGAGCCGACTCCAGCGCCGCCACCGAGGCCGCGGCGGCCGGTGTGGCCTTCACCGCGGCTGCCGGGGCCGGATCTACGGCAACCGAGGCCGCACTGCCGGCGTAGGGATCGAAGGGATCGTTGGTGATACCGCCGTCACCCCACCACTTCTGGCCGCCCAGGCGCTGCAGTTCGCTGGTGAACACCGAGCGGAGGCTGGGGATGGTGACGGTCGCCTCCCCGGCCACATCTTCGATGATTCCCAGGCCGAGCCCGAGTCGCACCAGATTCCCGAGGGTGCCGTCGGCGCCGAGGAATCCGTTCACCGCGTCGTTCCAGGCGGCCTCCAGGTTCGCCGCGGCCAAGTCAGCGACGACCTGAGTCACCGTGTCCACCGCAGAGGCGGCCAGGAAACTGACACCGCCGACGACGGCCTCGACCGCGCCGCTCACCACGTAGGGAAGCGTGCTGGTCAAGACGGACTGGATGTTCTCGATCACGTTGTCAACGATGTAACCGATGCTCGACAGCGCACCGTCGATGCCAGTCTGCAGCGGAACGACGATCTCGTTCTGCAAGGTGGCAAGCGCGGCCGTCGGATCCCCGGCGATCAGCTCACCGACAGCGGTGACGAGCGCCATGGGGGTGTTGAAGACCGAGTCGGCCACCCCGCCACCGAGGAAGAACGCCCCGGTGATACCGGCGTAGGCGTAGCCAGAGAGGTTGTTGACCAGACCCACCAGCGAACCGGTGGACAACTGGTTGACGACGTCGGGCACGATGCCGACGTTCAGCGGGGCGTAGATGAAGTCCACCCCGTAGAAGGTGTCCGGCCACGCCAGCATTTCCGGATCCGGCACGAACTCCTGACTGAGGATGAAGTAGTTGATGCCTTGCAGCGACTCCGCGATCGCCGTGATCGGGTTGACGAGCGCGGAGAGCTCGACCGCGCTGGCCACCCGCTGCGGCGACTGCACCAGGTCGGGCTGCGCGATCGGGGTGACGGCGACTGCGGCAGCCCCCAGGGCGGCGACGCCGGCAACCATCTGGGAGCGGAGCGAGACGATCATTTTCCGGGTTCCTTCCGAGGTGACATTGAACAGCTGGACGTATCCTACCTGAGAACTACCTTAACCAGGCCCAACCCGGCAACTTCCGCTGGGCACTTCCACCTCTTCGCAGCGAATCGCTCGGCGGGGCGACCGAAAAGCTTTTATTGCCTGAAGGATTCGCGTTCGGGTGGGCGGTGCACTAGCCCGGCTGAGCTTTCGCATCAGCACCGGTCGGCTCGGTCTGGAAATCCTCTCCGCGGGACAAACCCAGCGATGACCTGAAGAAAACCCAAAGAAGACTCAGGAGCCGAACAGGCGAACGGAGTGGCTGGCGCCCAACGCAAGGCGCCCCTCCTTCCAGGGAAGGAGGGGCGCCCTGTTGAGAGGCGAATTACTCCGCGCCGGCGGCAGCCCGCTTGGCCGCGCCGCGGCCGGCCCGCTTCGGGGTGCCGGCAGCGGAATCGCCGGAGGCGGCCTTGACCGCACCTCCGCGTGCGACGACACGCTCGCTTGGCGCTGCCGGAGCCTGCTCTTCGGCGCCCTCCGACGCCACGGCTTCGGCGGCAGCAACGGCCTTTGCGTCCGAGCCGGCGACCTCGGGAGCAGCGGACTCGGCGTCGATGCCCTCAGCCGTCGCTGCGGAAGCCGCGACCGCTGCCGCTGCGGCCGGGGCCACCTCTGCCGCAGCTGAGGTGGCGACCGGAGTGGCTAGTGCGCCGGCGATCGCCTTGACACCCGTCTGAATCTCGGTCCGGACGCTCGGAACAAAGGTGTTCGGGTCGACCGGATCCACCTGGACGCCGGCACCTGCGGTCAAGTTGAGCAGCGCCCCGGGAATACCTGCCGGGCTGAGCAGCTGCTCGACGGAGGTATTCCAGATGTTCTCGGGATTCAGCGTGGCCAAGCTGGCCCCGATCGCCGTCAGCGAGTCAGTGACCGAAGTGGCAAGTGCGGTGACCTGGCCTATCGTGCCGTTGATCAAGCTCGGAACCAGTTCTGCGACCGAGGTGAACAAGGCGGTCGCCCTGGTGACCACGTTGGTTACGATCCCGACGGGCACATCGATCGCGACCGTCAAGGCTTCGGTGATGGTATCGACAGCAGTCACTACGGCCGCTTGGACGTCCGTCAGGATCTGGTCGAACTGGCCCGTCACCACATCGTTGAAGACGGCAAGGCCCAACGACACCGGCAGCCAAGCGAGCTCGCTGCCCGCAGCCGCAATCGCCAACCCGCCTTCGGCGATAGCGGTCAGATAGCCGAGTTGGTTATCGACCAATTGGGTCAAAATCGGGAAGTTGTCGTTCAGGGTCTGCGGAACGATGCCCACAGCCGAGTAGCCGCCGTTCTCGGGGAGCAGCAAAGCCGCATTGACCGCGGCGCCAATGCCCGAGAACGGCCAGTTGAGGGCCGCTGTTGAGTAGTCCGAGTTGAGGAGGTAGCTCCCCGCGATGCCGACATCGGCGAGCAGCGCATTGAGCGGATTGGCGAATGCGCTCAATGAGACCGCGGCCTGGCCGAGACTCGGCCCGCTCAGGGGAGCGGCGACGACAGGGGTCATGGCGATTGCGCTTGCACCGACGACCGCAGCAGTGCCCGCGATCATCTGGGAGCGGAGTGAGATTTGCATTGGAGACCTCCAGGGTTTGTTAGCCTACGAAACTTAAGAATAGCTGAGATTTAACTAAGCGCAAGCTCCATGCCAGCAAAAGTACTTTAGTCCCTTCCATCAGGCCCCCACCGGTCAACAAAGGACCGCAAAATACCAGTTCAACGCCATCGGTAGCGCGCATTCCGGGGCCTTCACAGGTCGCCGTCGAACGGCCATCCCCGTGAAGGCGACGCCGTGAACAGCAGGACTTTCCTGAGGATCGCCCCAGGATCTTCCGCCGTTTCCTGCGAACTCCGTGTTCTAACGCAGCACGGCGAGGACAGCGTCCGCATACTGCGGCCGGCACACCAATAGGTCGGGCAAGAGAGGGTCGGCGTGGTTATAGCGCAACGGGGTGCCGTCGATGCGGGAAGTGTGCAGCCCAGCCGCCCGGGCCACCGCTACCGGGGCCGCCGAATCCCACTCGTACTGACCGCCGGCATGGACGTACACCTCGGCGCGACCCTGAACCACCGCCGCGACCTTGGCGCCGGCCGACCCCATCTCGACCAGAGTCCCGTGCAGACGGTCGGCCACCTGCTGGGCCACGGCAGGCGGCCGGGTGCGCGAGACCAGGATGCGCGGGGTGTCGGGCGGTTCGGGCGGGGCGGGAACCGCGGGCGTGGCCAGGGTCACCCCTTGGGCGGGCAGCGCCACCGCCCCCGCAATCAACTCGCCGTCGGACCACAGTGCGACATGCACCGCCCAGTCGTCGCGGTCGGGTTCGGAGAACTCGCGGGTGCCGTCGAGTGGGTCGACGATCCACACCCGCTGCGCGGTGAGCCGGGCCGGGTCGTCGGCCCCCTCCTCGGACAGCACGGCGTCTCCGGGCCGGGCGCGGGCCAACTCGGCCATCAGGAACTCGTGCGAGCGGCGGTCCCCCTCGGCCTTGCGCTGGGCGGCGGGCGCGTCAGCCAGTTCAGAGCGGACGTCCAGCAGGAGCAGGCCGGCCTCAGTCGCGAGGTGGGCCGCGAGGGCGTGATCACTCACCGGCGCACGTCCAGCATGTCGACGACCCGTCGGGCCAGCGCGGCCGGGGTTTCCTCGGGGGTCAGCCGCAGATCTGGGTTCTTCGGCCGCTGATACGGACTGTCGATCCCGGTGAAGTGGGTGATCTCGCCCCGGCGGGCCTTGGCGTAGAGGCCTTTGGGGTCGCGGCGCTCGCAGTCCTCGATCGGGGTGTCGACGAACACCTCGAAGAACTCTATACCTGCCTGGTCGTGCACTGAGCGGGCAAGTTCTCGATGTTCGTGTAACGGGCTGATGGCCGGCACCAACACGGTGATCCCCGCCTCGGCCATCAGGCTGGCGACGTGGGCCAGTCGGCGCAGGTTCTCGGCGCGGTCGGCCATCGAGAAGCCGAGGTCGGCGTTGAGTCCGTGGCGCAGGTTGTCCCCGTCGAGGATATAGGCGGGGCAACCGTCGTCCAGCAGCATCTGCTCGGCGAGGACGGCCACCGAGGATTTCCCCGAACCGGAAAGGCCGGTGAACCACACCGTGCGGCCCTTGGTCAGCCGCTCGCCGACCAGGGACTGGTGGCGCACGGTGTTGGGCGTGGCGGCACGATTGGCCGCGGGCACCGTGTCGCGCACCATACCGGCGGCCACTGTGACGTTGGTGTCCGGGTCGATGAGGATGAATGATCCAGTGACCGGATTGCGGGTGTACTCGTCGAGCAGCAGCGGCACCTGGGTGCGCAGCGTGACACGCCCGAGTTCGTTGAGTTTGAGCGCGGTGGCGCTCTTGTCGCGGTGCAGGGTGTTGACGTCCAGCCGGTAATCCAGCGCGCTGACCCTGGCCCGCGCGGTGCGGGTGGTCTGCTTGATCAGATAGTCGCGGCCGGGTTCCAGGGCGGCGTCATCGGCCATCCAGCAGACCATCGCGTCGAACTCGCTGCTGGACTCGGGCTGGTTCTGCGGACGGGCCAGCATGTCGCCTCGCGAGACGTCGATGTCGTCGGCGAGGCGCACCGCGACCGACATCGGCGGAAAAGCCTCGGCCACCGGGCCTTCCGGGCCGTCGATGGCGGTGATGCGGCTGGTTTTCCCGCTGGGCAGCACCACCACCTCATCCCCGGGGCGCATGACGCCACTGGCCACCATGCCGGCATAGCTGCGGTGGTCGGCGTGATCGCGGGTCTGCGGGCGGATGACGTACTGGACCGGAAAGCGGACGTCGACGAGGTTGCGGTCCCCGGCGATGTAGACGTCCTCAAGATGCCGTAGCAGCTGCGGACCGTCGTACCAGGGTGTGCGATCGGACTTCGTCACAACGTTATCCCCGTTGAGCGCCGAGATCGGGATGGCGGTGACATCGTGCACATCCAGCCGGGCGGCGAAGGCGTGGAACTCGTCGCGGATCCAACCGAACCGCTCGGCGTCCCAGTCGATGAGGTCCATCTTGTTGACCGCCAGCACAATGTGCTGCACGCCCAGAAGCGAGGCGAGGAAGGCGTGCCGACGGGACTGCTCCAGCAGGCCGTTGCGGGCGTCGACGAGCACGATCACGACCTGCGCGGTGGAAGCGCCGGTGACCATGTTGCGGGTGTACTGGATGTGGCCGGGGGTGTCCGCGATGATGAATTTCCGCTTGGCGGTGGCGAAGTAGCGGTAGGCGACGTCGATGGTGATGCCCTGTTCGCGCTCCGAGCGCAGGCCGTCGGTCACCAGGGCAAGGTCGGTGTAGTCGTTGCCGCGCTCCCGCGAGGTGCGCTCGACGGCGGCCAACTGGTCCTCCATCACGGCCTTGGAGTCGTACAGCAGGCGGCCGATCAGGGTGGACTTGCCGTCGTCGACCGAACCGGCGGTGGCCAGTCTCAACAGCGCGCTCATTACCTGATCCCCCGCCGCTTCGCTCGCCCCATCAGAAGTACCCCTCCCTCTTGCGGTCTTCCATGCCGGCCTCGGAGATGCGGTCGTCGGCGCGGGTGGCGCCGCGTTCGGTCAGCCGCGACACAGCGGTCTCGGCGATCACCTCCTCGACCCCGACTGCCACAGACTCCACGCATCCGGTGCAGGTGACGTCCCCGACCGTGCGGAACCGCACCGAGGTCTCGAACACCTCCTCGCCCGGGCCGGGCTGCATGAACTCGTGGACGGCCAGCAGCATGCCGTCGCGCCGGAACACCGGGCGGCGATGCGCGTAGTAGATGGCGGGCAGAGTGATGGCCTCCTCGCCGATGTAGGCCCAGATGTCATATTCAGTCCAGTTCGACAGCGGGAAGACCCGGATGTGCTCTCCCTTGCGGTGCCGGCCGTTGTAGAGGTTCCACAGCTCGGGACGCTGGGCCTTGGGGTTCCACTGGCCGAACTCGTCGCGGAAGCTGAACACCCGCTCCTTGGCGCGGGCCTTCTCCTCGTCCCGGCGCGCCCCTCCGAAGGCGGCGTCGAAGCGGTTCTCCCGGATGGCCCGCAACAGGGTGACGGTCTGCAGTGGGTTGCGCGACGGACCGTTGTCCACCACCCGCCCGGCGTCGATGTCCTCCTGCACGCTGGCCACGACCAGGCGAAGTCCGTGGTGGTCGACGAGCCTGTCGCGGGTGGCAACGACCTCGTCGAAATTGTGCCCGGTGTCGACGTGCATCACCGGGAACGGCAGTCGGGCCGGCGCGAAGGCCTTGATCGCCAGGTGCAGCATGACGATCGAGTCCTTGCCGCCGGAGAACAGCAGCACCGGGCGCTCGAACTCGGCGGCCACCTCGCGGATGATATGGATCGCCTCGGCCTCGAGGGAGCGCAGATGGCTCAGCTCGTACTGCCCCGGGACCGGCTTTTGAAGGAGCTGTTCGGACATACGCTGCGGATCCCCGTAAAGTTGGTTGGACTGACCATGATTACCGTTTTGACGGAGACCGTAACCGGGGGCGCGCGCCGGTGTCAACAATCCCCCTGCCGCCGCAGGCAACAATCCCCCTGTCGCCGCAGGCCCCCGCCGAGCAGACGCCAACTCGCACGGACTCCCGCGAATCTGTGCGAGTTCGCGTCTGCTCGCGCTGAGGGGACGTCCTAGAGCGTGACCTCGTGCAGTTTCCCGGTGGCGACGTCGAAGACGAACCCGCGCAGCGAGGTGTGCTTGGTGACGAACGGGCTGGCCTCGACGCGGCGCAGCGACTGCCGGACGTCCTCCTCCACGTCGGGGAAGGCCTCGGCCGCCCACTCCGGCTTGATCCCGGTCTCGGTTTGGATGTCGCGCTTGAAGTCGTCGTCGGTGAAGGTCAGCATCCCGCAGTCGGTGTGGTGGATCAGGATGATCTCGCGGGTGCCCAGCAGTCGCTGGCTGATGGCCAGCGAGCGGATCTCGTCGTCGGTCACCACACCGCCGGCGTTGCGGATCACGTGCGCCTCGCCCTCTTTCAGGCCCAGGATCCGGTAGACGTCCATCCGGGCGTCCATGCAGGCGACCACCGCGACATGCCTGCTCGGCGGCAGCGGCAGCGGCCCGGAGAAGGTTTTCGCGTACTCGGCGTTGTTCGCCAGGTATTCATCGGTGACACTCACGGCTTGCTCCCGTCATTGACCTCAGCGGTTTGGGCGAGATGGTAGCCGTGGGCCCACCCGTTCACGCGCCCGGGCAACCCCGGCACCTACCCTGTGCTGCATGCGACGACCGGCCGGGCAGCGGCGATGACCCGGTTCCTGGCACGCCGGCTGCTCAACTACATCGTGTTGCTGGCGCTCGCGTCGTTTTTGACCTTCACCCTCACCTCGTACACCTTCACCCCGCTCAACAGCCTGCTGCAGCGCAATCCGCGTCCGCCGCAGGCCGTCATCGACGCCAAGGCCGCCGAACTCGACCTCGACAAGCCGGTGCCGCTGCGCTATGCGCACTGGGTGTCCGGAGCGGTGCGGGGCGACTTCGGCACCACCGTCAACGGCCAGCCGGTATCCGACGAACTGTGGCGGCGGATCGGGGTGAGCCTGCGCCTGCTCGTGATCGGCTCGGTGCTGGGCACGGTGATCGGGGTGGTGGTCGGCGCCTGGGGTGCGATTCGGCAATACCGACTATCGGACCGCATCGTGACGCTGCTGTCACTGCTGATCATCAGCACCCCGACCTTCGTGCTGGCCAATCTGCTGATCCTCGGGGCGCTGCGGGTGAATTGGGCGACCGGCCTGCAGATCTTCGAGTACACCGGCGAGACCTCCGCCGTTCCGGTCCGCGGAACCTGGAATCAGATCCTTGACCGGTTGCAGCACCTGGTGCTGCCGACCATGACCCTGGCGCTGGTCTCGATCGCCGGGTACAGCCGCTATCAGCGCAACGCCATGCTCGACGTTCTCGGGCAGGACTTCATCCGCACCGCCCGGGCCAAGGGACTGACCCGCCGGCAGGCGTTGTTCAAACACGGCCTGCGCACGGCGCTGATCCCGATGGCGACGCTGTTCGCCTACAGCGTCGCCGGTCTGGTGACCGGGGCGGTGTTCGTCGAGAAGATCTTCGGCTGGCACGGGATGGGCGAGTGGGTGGTGCAGGGCATCGCAACCCAGGACACCAATATCGTCGCCGCCATCACAGTGTTCTCGGGAGCGGTGGTGCTGCTGGCCGGTCTGCTCTCCGATGTCATCTACGCCCTGCTCGACCCACGGGTGCGGGTGACATGACTGCATCGGAGACGAAAAACGAAGGGAGCCAGAAAGAGTTCGTCTCCCGCCGGACGCTGGTGGCGCGCCGTTTCTTGCGCGACCGCCTTGCGGTCGCCTCGCTGGCGGTGTTGGTGGTGATGTTCGTGGCCTGCTACGCGCTGCCGCCACTGCTGCCGCACTCCCACACCGATATCGACTACTACGCGCTGCAGGCCCCGCCCAGCGCCGCGCACTGGTTCGGCACCAACGGCATCGGCCAGGACGTGCTGGCCCAGGTGCTGCGCGGCATGCAGAAGTCCATGCTGATCGGGCTGTGCGTGGCGGTGATCTCCACGGCGATCGCCGCGACGGTCGGGGCGGTGGCCGGCTACTTCGGTGGCTGGCGGGACCGGGCCCTGATGTGGTTCGTCGACCTCCTGCTGGTGGTTCCCAGCTTCATCCTCATCGCGATCATCACCCCGCGCACCAAGAACTCGGCCAACGTGGTGCTGCTGATCCTGCTGCTTGCCTCGTTCAGTTGGATGATCAGTTCTCGCATGGTGCGCGGGCTGACCATGAGCCTGCGGGAGCGTGAGTACGTCCAGGCGGCGCGCTACATGGGCGTGCCGAGCGCGCGGATCATCACCCGGCACATCCTGCCGAACGTGGCCTCGATCCTGATCATCGACACCGCACTCAACGTCGGCGTGGCGATCCTGGCCGAAACCGGCCTGAGCTTCCTTGGTTTCGGGGTCCAACCGCCCGACGTGTCGCTGGGAACGCTGATCGCCGACGGCACCAAATCGGCGACCACGTTCCCCTGGGTGTTCCTGTTCCCGGCGGGGGTGCTGGTGACGATCCTGGTATGCGCCAACCTGACCGGCGACGGGCTGCGCGACGCCCTGGACCCCGGCAGCGGCAGTCAGCGACGCGGGAAACGGGCATGAGCGAACCACTGCTGCAGGTCAGCGATCTCACCGTCACCTTCCCCACCGACGGCGGCGACCTGCACGCCGTGCGGGGGCTGAGCTACCACCTCGCCCCCGGTGAGGTGGTGGCCATGGTCGGCGAATCCGGGTCGGGCAAGTCCGCGGCGGCGATGGCGGTGATCGGCCTGCTGCCCGAGTACGCGACGGTGACCGGATCGGCCCGCCTTGAGGGCCGCGAACTGCTGGGCATGTCGGATGCGGAGATGTCGCGCATCCGGGGGCTGAGGATCGGGACGGTGTTCCAGGACCCGATGTCGGCGCTGACCCCGGTGTACACCGTCGGCGACCAGATCGCCGAGGCGATCCGGGTGCACAACCCGGAGGTGAACAAGACCGCTGCCCGACAGCGCGCGGTGGAATTACTCGACCTGGTCGGCATCGCCCAGGCGGAGACCCGCGCGCCGGCCTTCCCGCACGAGCTCTCCGGCGGCGAGCGCCAGCGGGTGGTGATCGCCATCGCGATCGCCAACGATCCCGACCTCATCATCTGCGACGAGCCGACCACCGCCCTCGACGTCACCGTGCAGGCGCAGATCCTCGAGGTGCTCAAGACCGCCCGCGACGTCACCGGCGCCGGCGTGCTGATCATCACCCACGACCTCGGCGTGGTGGCCGAGTTCGCCGATCGCGCGCTGGTCATGTACGCCGGGCGGGCGGTCGAGGTGGCCGACGTCGCCACCCTCTACTCCGATCGCCGGATGCCCTACACCGCAGGGCTTCTCGGCTCGGTGCCCCGGCTCGGCGCTCCGCGCGGCGAGCGGCTGGTGCCGATCCCGGGCGCGCCGCCCTCGCTGATCTCGCTGCCGCCGGGCTGCCCGTTCGCCCCCCGGTGCCCGCTGGCCGTCGAGGCGTGCCGCTCCGCCGAGCCGGAGCTGGTACCGATCGGCCCCGAGCATGCCGCGGCCTGCATCCGCTCCGATCAGGTGGCCGGGCGCAGCGCCGCCGACATCTACGGCGTGGCGACCGAACCGGTGGCCGCCGCCGAACCCGAGCCGTCGATCGTGGTGCGGGTGCGTGAGCTGTCGCGCACCTATCGGCTGACCAAGGGGGTGGTCTTCCGCCGCCAGATCGGTGAGGTCCGCGCCGTCGACGACATCAGCTTCGACCTGGAGCAGGGCCGCACGCTGGGCATCGTGGGCGAGTCCGGCTCGGGCAAGTCGACAACCCTGCACGAGATCCTCGAACTGCGCGCCCCGCAGTCCGGGTCGATCGAAGTGCTGGGCAACGACGTCGCCACGCTGAGCTCCGATCGCCGACGGGAGTTGCGCCGCGATCTGCAGGTGGTGTTCCAGGATCCGGTGGCCTCGCTGGATCCGCGGCTGCCGGTGTTCGACATCCTGGCAGAGCCGTTGGAGGCCAACGGTTTCGACAAGAGCGCCACCGACTCACGGGTCGCTGAACTGCTGGAGATCGTCGGACTACGCCACGACGACGCCAGCCGGTATCCCGGCGAGTTCTCCGGCGGGCAGAAGCAGCGGATCGGGATCGCCCGGGCGCTGGCGCTACAACCCAAGATCCTGGCCCTCGACGAGCCGGTGTCGGCGCTGGACGTCTCCATCCAGGCCGGGATCATCAACCTGCTGCTGGATCTGCAGCGCGAGTTCGGGCTGTCCTACCTGTTCGTCTCGCATGACCTGTCGGTGGTCCGGCATCTGGCTCACCGGGTGGCGGTGATGTACCGCGGGGCGATCGTGGAGTACGGCGACAGCGACGAGGTCTTCGGCAACCCGCAGAACGAGTACACGCGGCGACTGCTCGCCGCGGTCCCCCAACCCGATCCCTCCCGCCGCTAGCATCGGCGGTTGTGACGACCCCTCGGCGAGCAGACACAAAATCCCCCTCAACACGGCGTGTCCGGAGCAGTTTGCGTCTGCTCGCGCTGGGGGTGACAGCCGCGGTGGGGGTGACGGCCACGTTGGGTCTGTCGGGGTGCTCGTCGGGTGAGCGCCAGTCCCCCGGTGCGGGCGGCAGCGCCGAACTCGGCGCGGTCAGCGACATCAACCCGCAGGACCCGGCAACCTTGAAGCAGGGCGGGGACCTGCGACTGGCGATCGGCGCGCTGCCCGCGAACTTCAACACCCTCAACATCGACGGCAACGAGGCCGACACCGGCTCGATCCTGCGGCCGACCATGCCGCGGTCCTACGTCATCGCCGCCGACGGCACCATGAAGGTCAACACCGACTACTTCACCGACATCGAGCTGACCAAGTCCGACCCGCAGGTGGTCACCTACACCATCAACCCGAAAGCCACCTGGACCGACGGAACCCCGATCACCTGGGAGGACATCGCCTCGCAGATCAACGCGACCAGCGGTAAGAACAAGGCCTTCGCGATCGCCTCTCCCAACGGCTCGGACCGGGTGGCTTCGGTGACCCGCGGCACCGACGACCGGCAGGCCGTGGTGACCTTCGCCGAGCACTACCCCGAGTGGCGCGGGATGTTCGCCGGCAACACCATGCTGCTGCCCAAGGCCATGACCGCCGACCCGGAGGTGTTCAACAAGGGACAGCTGGCCGGGCCGGGCCCGTCGGCCGGTCCGTTCATGGTCTCGGCGGTGGACCGCACCGCCCAGCGGATCACCCTGACCCGCAACCCGAAGTGGTGGGGCACCCCGGCGCTGCTGAATTCGATCACCTTCCTGGCCCTCGATGACGCCGCCCGCATCCCGGCCCTGCAGAACAACACCATCGACGCCACCGGCATCGCCTCCCTGGACGAGTTGACCATCGCCGCGCGCACCCAGGGGATCTCGATCCGGCGGGCCCCCGGGCCGAGCTGGTATCACCTGACCTTCAACGGGGCGCCCGGCTCGATCCTGTCCGACAAGGCGCTGCGCCAGGCGATCGCCAAGGGCATCGACCGGCAGGCGATCGTCAACGTCAGCCAGCGCGGCCTGGTGGAGAACCCGACACCGCTGGGCAACCACATCTTCGTCGCCGGTCAGGAGGGCTACCAGGACAACAGCGCGGTGGTGGGCTACGACCCGGAGAAGGCCAAGGCCGAACTCGACGCGCTGGGCTGGAAGCAGGACGGCGAGTTCCGCTCCAAGGACGGAAAGCAACTGGTGATCCGCGACGTGCTCTACGACGCCCAAAGCGCCCGTCAGGTGGCCCAGGTGGCCCAGAACACCCTGGCCCAGATCGGGGTCAAGCTCGAGCTCGACGTCAAGCCGGCCAACGGTTTCTTCACCAACTACGTCAACGTCGGCGATTTCGACATCACCCAATTCTCCTGGGTGGGCGACGCCTTCTCACTGTGCTGCCTCAACCAGATCTTCACCACCGGGGCAGAGAGCAACTTCGGCAAGATCTCCTCCCCCGCGATCGACGCCAAGGTCGACGAGGTGCTCGACGAGCTCGACGAGACCAAGGCGCGCGCGCTGGCCAACGAGGTCGACGCGATGCTGTGGGACGAGGTGTTCAGCCTCGCGCTGTTCCAGTCGCCGGGGAATGTCGCGGTGCGCAGCGACCTGGCCAACTTCGGACCGGCCGGCTTGGGCGACTTGAACTACAGCGCAATCGGTTTCATGAAGTAGGGCCCTTGGACAGCCGGGCAATCCGTTCGGCGGGCACCGCCGGAAGGGCCGACTCGACGCGCGCGGCGGCCTCGATCAGCGGGCCCACCACCCGGAACTCCGGCCGGGCCGGAAGGCGGTCCAGGGTGTCCCCTTCGGCCGGCAGTTGCCCCGCCCGCCCGGCGCAGACGTCCGCGGCGATCCTCAGGGCGGCCTGCTCCCGGGTGTCCAGGATGCTGTGGCCGGCTGTGGCCAAGCGCACCAGGAAAGCGCCGGGGACAAGCCCGACGATGCGGTCGGCGACCGCGGGAGGGGTGGTGAGGTCGCGACCGCCGGAGATCACCACTGTCGGCCAACCGAACCGCGGCATCTCGGCAATCAGGTCGAACGGCTCGCCCTGGAAGTCCGGCGGTTCGCCGGACACCGACTCGCGCATCGCCACGGCGGGGTCCAACGGCAGTCCGTCCGGGGTGCCGTGGAAATTCAGTTCGCGGAACCCGATCGCTCCGACGAGGTCGGCCTCGTTGCGGTAGGGCAATTTCCGGCTGGTCAACCAGCTGCCCAGGCGGCTCATGGCCGTCCACAACAGGCGCCGACCGCCCAGCAGCAGGTCGAACAATCGGTGCAGCAGTCCGGCCCCGCCGATGCCGTAGAGCGTGGCGGCAAGTTGGGCGTCGCCCGGCGTCATGTGACCGTGGTCTGCCAGTCGGCGGACCTTGGCCGCCA
>JAGQTO010000012.1 GCA_020439025.1 Mycobacterium sp.
AGGCCCCCGGTGACCACCATGGCGGCCAGTGCCATCACTCGACCGCGCATGGTGGGCGCGCAGCGCCGTTGCAGCAATGCGCTGGCCCCGGTGACGAAGAGCGAGGCTGCCACGCCCGTCGCCACCGCCGCCACCGCGGCCACGGCGACACTCGGCGAGAGAGCCAGCAGAGCGTTCGCCCCGGCGAAGGCGACGCCGGCGCCGGCGAGGAATCTCAGGTCGATCTCGCGCCGGCGGGCCACCGACAGGGCTCCGATGACCGATCCGGCGCCGATGAGGGAATACAGCAGCGTGTAGGCGCCCACGTCGCCGTAGAAGGTCTGCTCGACCAAAGCGGGGATGAGGACCTGATGATTGAATCCGAACATCGCGAGCAGGCCGGTCATGAGCAATGTCAGGCGAAGTTCGCGGACGTTCCATGCGTAGCGCAGACCGGCTCTGACCGCTCCTGGTTCAGCTTCAGCCCGTGCGATATTGAGCGCGTCACGGCGGATCGCCACCAACGCGCCGACCGCGATCACATAGGCGGCCGCTGTGGCGATGAAGCACCAGCCGATACCCGCCGAAGCGATCAAACCCCCTGCGCACAGAGATCCGATGACACGGCCGATGGCCGTGATCGCGCTGATGTGACCGACCGCGTGGTGAATCCGGTCCTCGTCGACGAGTTCGGCCACAAATGCCCGCCGGGCCGGAGTCTCCACAGCGTGAATGAGCCCGAAGACGAGCGTCAGCCCGTACATCATCGAGGCCGTGGTCCTTCCGGCGAGCACCGCCGATCCCAGGGCTAATGCCTGCACGGCAATCAGGATCTGCGAGGTGATGAGCAGGCGGTGCTTGTCGACACGGTCTGCAAGGGCCCCGGTCCACGGCCCCAGCACCAGCAGCGGGCCGAATGCGGCGGCGGTAATCCATCCGAGTCCGGCTCCGCTACCGGTGACCTCGACCGCCAGCCAGGCCAGCGCGACGAACTGCGTCCAGATACCGCAGTGCGACAGCAGCTGGGCGCAGAGGAAAAACCGGAGGTTGCCATTCTTTCTGCTGGCCGGATCATGCCCGGGGTCCGCCGACTTCGTTGAGGCAGTGAGGTGAGTCATGAACAACAGCATCGGGACGGGGGATGGAGCGCCGATGAGCGCGAGATGAGCCGTTTCTCATGGTTTTCCCGATGATCGCGAAGATGAGAAGCCACTCATTTCGGTCTCCTCTGTCGTCCATGTTGGCCGACGAATCTGGTGTTACGCGAAAAGCGCGACACCGCAACGAAGGAGTGCATCATGGGACGATTCTCGATCCGCAAGGCCGCTGTCATCGGCGCGGCACTGGCCACCCTCGGCCTCTCCGGGGCAGCAGCTGCAACCGCGGCCCCCACCGCGCCACTGTCGCTGGCGTCCTCGGAATACTCGGGTTCGGGTTCGGGTTCGGGTGCGAACGCGACGCGCACGACCACCAACGGCAGCACCCAGATCAGCACCGAACCCCGTAACCGCCGGCCGCTCAACGACATCACGCGGGTCTATGGCCCGTATGTGAGCCCGGAGCAGGTGCGACTCGTGGCCGACTAGAAGCGGCTAGCACGATCCCGGCCCGGGACGGGCCGGGATCGTCTTTTTGTGCGCTGCTGCAGGGAATCAGCGCCCTATCGTGACTGTGGCGCAACGCAATTGGTCGGCGGGGAGCGGTCGGTCGAGTGGCATTTCTGTCGGTGGGGCAAGGGAGAATGGCCTCATGGGGGAGACGGTCGCTACTAACAGGATTCAGGTTGTGCGCGCCACGGCGTGGAGGGACGCGGTCATCAAGATCCTGGAGCCGCGATCGCCCTACCGGCCGTGGCGCATCCCCGCCGGCATCAAGCGGGGAGACGCCGTCTTGGTGGTTCTCGAGACCAATCCGGTTTCGGTGATCGCCGACATCCGCGAGGTCGGCGTGGACGGCAGTGCATTGCGCGCCCTGGCCAGATTCCTCGACTCGGGATTGCCCTGGCGTGAACCGCCCGCGCTGTTGGAACTGGCCACGCTGCGCGCTCTGACAGGGTTCTCGCTGCCCGACGATGGCGACCCGGCGACGGTTTTGGGCAGGGCCGCCCTGACCACGGCGATCGGGCAGCGTCAAGCGGCACCGTCGGGTGGGGACTATCTGGACGGGCACACGTCGTTGGCCGCCGCGGCCATTCTGTTGGTTTCCCTCGGACGGTGCACCGGTTGCGGCGACAAGCTGGGCCTGGCCGCGGCCGACGCGCGCGACCGCCTCCACATTCGAAGCGTCGATCTCGCTCCCTCGCAGCGCCGGGTTCCCGTCGCTGACGATCCGCCCGAAGAGCCGCGGCGACTGAGTCAGCAGGGATACGGCCCGGATGACATCCGGATCGGGGTGTGGCGGCCGGGGCGATTCCCGACGGACTGGCCGGCGGTGCTGTGCGATACCTGCCACGGCCGAATGCAGCACGGTGGGTTCGACAGCTTCCTGCGCTTACGTTTCAGCCTGCATCCGCCGTGCCCGTCCTGCGCAGCGCAGTGGACGATGAGGACCTACGCAGGCTTTGCCGCGGTGCTGCGTAGTGAACCCTGGATGTTTCACACCGGCTGTTGTCCAAGGCGGATCTGGGTGTGCGCTGCGTGCGGCCACGAGTGGGGACCGAGTTCCGACCCCGAGGCGGGGTAGAGGATGCAGCGAGGAAGCGGTGTGGCGCCGGCCGGCCGCGAGACGTGCATCCGAGGTGTGTGTTGTGTGTATGTCGCGGACCAATATCGACCTCGACGATGTGCTGGTTGCCGAGGTGATGCGGCGCTTCGGCGTCACCACCAAGAAGGACGCGGTTGACCTAGCGTTGCGTCGCCTGGTTGGAGTGCCGCTGACTCGCGACTTTCTGCTGAGCCTGGAGGGCATCGGCTGGGAGGGGTCCCTCGACGGCATCCGGAGTGAGCTGCCCAGCGAGTTGTGATGATCCTGATCGACACCTCGGCCTGGATCGAATATTCGGTGCCACCGGCTCGGCGGCGGCAGGGGAGGCGCGCCAGGCACGGTCGTTGCGCTGACCAAGCGCTGCGTGCCGGAGCGCTACGTGGTCTGCGGGTAGGGGGCGAATCGCCGGTTGAAGCCTTCCTTGCGGGTGGCGAGCTGGGCGGCGCGTTCGGCGGGGGTGACGAAGGTCGTCCCCGCCGGCAGCACGGAGGCCAAATCGCTGAGGGCCACCACCTGGGAGCTGACGGTCGGATTGCCCGGAAGGTTCGTGTCGATGGCCTGGAACCGAATCGATATCGTGCCCTGGTTCAGGCCGCCGGTGGACACCCAGTTCCAGACGCTGCTGCCGTCGCCGAAGAGCGGCTCGGTGGGGGAGACGACGATGGTGTAGGAGCCGTCCGGATTGCTCCGGGCCTGCGCGATGTTCAGGCTCGTCTGCTCGTCCCAGTAGTTGTCGGTGATCGTCCAGTCGTTGGTCACCGGGACGCCGAAATAGGCGGCGTTGTTCGGGTTGATCGTCAGCACCAGGGCCTGGTCATCGGCGAGCTGGAAGTACCCGGCGCTTTGCAGTTGCGTCGCCAGGAAGGAGGCGTTACTGATCGGGTCGGTGAACACGTTCGGCGCTTTGAGCTGACCGGTGTCGGGATCGGTGGTGGCGACCTCGATGTAGATGGCCTCCTGGGAGAAGCCGCGCAGCATCAACAGGGCGCCCAGTGTGCCCCGCAGGATCGGCGGCACCGACGGCAACGGGGGGATCAGCGACACCAGAGAGGTCAGCAGCGGGCTCTGGGCCACCGCGGCCCCGATGACGGGGATGGCGAACCCGCCGAGCTGGCTGAACAGGCTGTTGGGCGGTCCCGACGTGCGGTGGATCGCCAGGCTCATCGGATCCTCGGTGCTCCAGTCGGCCAGAGTGTCCCGGATCGCGATCAAGGTGGTGTCGGGCGTGATCTGCAAGTGGTTGCCCTGCCCGGGCTGCGCGGGGTCGCCGCTGATGGTGATCACGAACGTCCGATCCGGGCCCAGCTCCAACTGGTCACCGTTGAGCACCGCCGCGGTGGTGCCGGTGGTGCCGGTCAGGACGCTGAAACTGGCCTGCGGATCGTTCTCGGGCAACCGGCCGGTGATCACGTACTCCGAGGCGTAGTTCACCCCGACGAACCGGTAGATGGTGTCGGGGTTGTCATACAGGATGCGCGAACCCGTCACGTCCAGGCCGTACCAGTTATGGGGCGGGGCGACCTGGGTGACGATGGTCGGCTCGTTGGAGTTCAGGATCATCAGCTGGAATGCGGTGGCCATCGCCCACTCGTCGACGGCCTGGCCGAGGGCGTCGAGGTTCGCCTGGTCCGGTCCGCCGACAAGGGCGAACTGATTTGCGCCGATGACGCGCCACGCCAGGTTCAGCACCCCTTTCATCACCAGCATCGGCAGTGAGCGCGCCGTCCGCATCGCCGCGTCCTCCGCGGCGGTTTGCTCGGGTGTCCCCAGCGGGCTGACGGCCCGACCGCTCGGCTGCACCGCCGTGGCGCCGGCGGGGTCGATGGTCAGCGAGGACGTGGCGGCGGCCTGCGGCGCGAAGGCCGAACCGGAGTAGCGTCGCCCCGATTCGGTGCGGGTGCCGGCCAGCATCGTCCACAGCATGGTCGACTGCAGGGGCGCGACGGTGTCGCGGGCCGATCCGCCGGTCACGGTGAGTGCCTGCGCGGCCTCCGGGGTCGACAGTTCAGGCGGGACGACCGCCACCGGCACCGGCGGGGCGGGGACAACGGTCGCCGAGAGCGGTACTGCGGCTGCCGACGGCAGGGCCGCGGCCGCGGGCCTCACCGGCTCATCCAACGGCGGGAGTGCCGTGTCGATTCGGGGGGACAGCGGGATGTCAGCCGCAACGGCGGCATCGAATTCGGTTGGTGCTGGGGCGTTGTCGCGTCGCAGCACGGCCGACTCGGGCAGTGCCGAGTCCACAACGCTCGTGTCCGGCGAGGCCGGCAGGCGAAGGTCTCTCCGCGCTCGGTCGGCGAACCTGTTCGCGGTGACTGCTGATGGCCCTGGCCGGCGCGCGGCGGCCGAATTTCCGGCAGCGGAGTTCTCGCCGCCGCGCTTGGCGGTGGCCGACGACCGCGCCGACGAGGTCGCAGATGAAGCGTCCGAATCGGTCTCGGCGTGCGCGATTCCCCACCCGGTACCGACCGTGAGAAAAAGCCCCAGGCACAGTGCCGTTGACGCGCGACACCCGAACCGGCCCGCGGCTCGTGCTTCGACCATGCTGGCAACCCTAGTCTTGGGCCCGGCACGGTCGGGAAGTAACGCTCGAGTTGGACCTGGTTCCGGGGTTCAGCTGGTGAGGGCGAATTCAAGCCGCAGTCGCGCGCAGATTCCTCATCGGCTCCATGGTTGAAATTCCGCAGGGTTTCTGCCGGCGACCGCTAGTCCCCGTGTGCCCGGCGCCGGGCGGTGAGCTTCGCCCACGCCCACGTCAGGGGAACGTCGCGGCCGGTTACCAGGTACTCCAGCGTGGCCGGGTAGTGGCAGATCTCCCGCGCCCGGGACAGTCCAGCCGGCTTGCCGACGAGCAGCACCTGGTCGTCGACGGCCAGCGGGGTGTCCTCGGCCGGCATGAACTGCGGTTCGCCGCCCCGGACGAGCACCAGAGCCGACACCGGCAGCGTGGTATCCCGGTCGTCGGGCTGCCGCACGAGGGACCCCAGCGTCAGGGTCCGGCCGCGCCGCAGCCAGTTGGCGATCGCCGGCGCCTGCGCGGCGGAGAGTGTGAAGACCTCCCGTTCCGGGGTTCGTCCGCCACAGCGCTGCTTGATGTGGTCGCGAACACCGGCGGCCCACTCGTCGTCGCGGGTGAGCGCGTATTCGACGAAGCTCCAGAACACCGGGGTGAGGATGCGGGCGAGCACCTCGCGGGCGATGAGTTCGGTGGCGATGTGCACCGCGTCGATTCGCAGCGTCTCGAGCAGCGCCTTCTTGGCGTTGGTCTGCTGCAGCAGCACCAGGTAGACGTCGGGGTTGGCCTGCCGGGCGCGTTCGGCCATTGCGATGTTGACCGTGTCGTTGCTGGTTCCGGCGATGAACGCCACGTCGCCGGACAGGTCGGGGTCAGGTCCTGCCGGATCGTAGCGCTCGACGTTGACCCCGGCGTCGGCGAGATCGTCGACGACCGAGTCGCCGAACTCGCCCTCGGCGCAGACCACCCATCTGCGCCCGGCGAGGTCGTGCCGCACCGGCAGCAGTTGCTCCTGATCGTTGTCCATCAGCCAGCGCAGCAGTTGGTAGCTCACGGGCTGGCGGACCGACAGGGCGAGGTAGTGGCCGAACCGGTCGTCGGCGTTGATCGCCGACGCCGGGGCGAAGTGCTCCATGCGGGCGCGGGTGCGTTCCCGGGCGCAGCGGCCCAGCACCGGCAGATCCGGTCGCAGCAGCGAGGCCGCCATCACCACCCCGAGATTGGTGTCGTCGTCGTTGGTCAGGGCCAGCACACCCTCGCAATCCCGGTGGCCGAGCCCGGCCATCCCGAGCACCGCCGGTGAGGCGCTGTCGCCGCAGAACGCCGGAACGTCGAAGGTGAGCTGCTCGGATACGACCGATTGGATCCTTTCCGGGCGTTCGTCGATGACCACGAATCGCCGGTAATGGTCGTCGAGTTCGGCGCCGACGATCCGGCCGGCGTCGCCGTAGCCGGCGACGATGATGAACGGCTCGACCAAATGCCGCACCTGACGGCGGAACTGCTGGGTTGCCACCGCGTCCTGGAAGGTGTTGCTCTGGACGAGCGCGAAGAACACCGCGATGGCGTAGGCCCAGCTGATCACCAGCAGGAAGATCGACAGCGACATCCACATCCGCTGCGGGTAGCTGAAGGGGTAGGGCGCCTCGGTGAAGCCGACCGTCGTCAGCGTGATCGTCATCTGATAAAAGGCGTCGAAGATGTTCAGGCGGTAGGGGTTTCCTTCGGCGTCGACGCCGGGCATGAACATCATCCCGGCCGCGCAGAAGCTGAACGTGGTGATGACGCCGATGAGCGGCACCCGTAGCCGCCGCATGATCAGGAAGATCGCCTCGGTGCTGGGCGGCGCCGAGGGAATTCGGGTCGGCGTGCGCCGCGCGCTCACCCTGCGCCGGGTCCAGTGGCCGAACAGGTTCTGCGGGCTGGGCATTGAACGATGCGACCGGCGTGGGCTATCGGCGACGGAAGGACGCCGTCTCGACGACGAGAAGTGTGACGGAGACCAGGTTGGCCAGGAGCGCCCCGCCGGACAGCGACACCACGCTGGCGGTGTTGTGCCCGTCCAGGCCGTTGGGGGAGACGTTGGTTGCCCACACCCACATCCCGGCCGCTGCGGCCAGTTGCAGCAGCGCGACCAGGCTGGTGGCCAGGTGTATCGCCCCGAGCTGGGTGCTGTCGCCGAACTTCAGGATGGTCGTGATCAGGGCGACGACGAGCGCGCTGAACAACTCCCACGAATTGTGGACCGCGGGATCGTTGATGTCGCCGAGGAAGAAGCCGAAGTTCAATGTCGCGGCCAGCAGCACGAAGAAACCGAAAACCACCTTCTCGAGGTTCACATCGGCAGCCTAACCCTTCGGCGCCCGGGTGGTTCTCAACGTGGTTGCCGGGTGGGGGTGTGAAATCCCCAGGGCAGCTCCAGCCGGTGGCGGGCCAGCAAGGCGGTGTCGGCCAGGATCGCCTCGATCCCGCAGTCGGCGACGACGACCCCGGCGTCCATCACCACCGCCCGGTCGCACAGCTGGGCGGCATAGGGCAGGTCGTGGGTGACGATCAGCATGGTCGTCTGCAGGCCGGCAAGCGTTTCGGCCAGTTCGCGGCGGGCCACCGGATCGAGGTTGGCCGAGGGTTCGTCGAGGACGAGGATCTCCGGGCGGCAGGCCAGCACCGTGGCCAGCGCGGCACGGCGGCGTTGTCCCATCGACAGATGGGCGGGGCTGCGATCGGCCTGGTCGGCCAGCGACACGGTAGCCAGCGCCGTTGCCACCCGTTGCTGCAGTTCGGCGCCTCGCACACCGAAGTTGGCCGGGCCGAAGGCGACGTCCTGGGCCACCGTGGGCATGAACAGCTGATCGTCGGGATCCTGGAAAACCAGGCCCACCTTCTGGCGGATGTGGCCCAGTGAACGGCGCTCGACGGCAACCCCGCCGATCTCGACGCTGCCCGAGGTGGGCCTCAGCACACCGTTGAGGTGCAGCATCAGCGAGGTCTTGCCCGCGCCGTTGGGGCCGAGGATAGCTACTCGCTCACCGGCCCGCACGGTCAGATCGACGCCGTTCAATGCCACATGCCCGTCGGGGTAGACGTGGCGCAGCGCTCGGGTCCGGACCGCGGCGGTCATCGCAGAGTCCATGCCGAGGCGGCCACGAGGACAGCCGCGGCAGCCGGAAGGAGCGCCCGGGCCCAGAGGTCCGCCGACGCGTGCGCGGTGCCGTCCGGTCCGAGAGCCAGTTCCGGCACGGTGCCGTCATAGCCGCGGGAGAGCATCGCGAGGTGGACCCGCTCACCGCGTTCGTAGGACCGGAGGAACAGCGTCCCGACGCCTCTGGCCATCGCGCCGACCTGGTGCAGCGCGCGGGGGGAGTCCCCGCGCGACAGCCGCGCCATGCGCATCCGGCCGGCCTCGGCGCTGAGGACGTCGACGTAGCGGACCATCAGAACCAGCACGGAAGTCACCAGGGCGGGCATCCCCAGCCGGGACAGCGCCAGCGGCAGTTCCCTGGCCGAGGTGGTGGCGGCGAGGGTCAACGAGGCAGCGACCCCGAGGGTGCCCTTGGCGATAATTCCCCAGGCGGCGTACAGGCCGGTCGTCGACAGCGACATCCCCGCCAGCTCAAGGCGTTGCCCGCCGTCGGCGAAGGGAAGTAACACCGCCAGAATGACGAACGGGAGCTCGATCAGCATCCGCGGCAGGATCCAGCGCGGCGGGATCCGGGCCGGCCACCAGACCCCCAGAACGATCAGGGCGTAGATGCCGAAGGGCCAGAACAGATCTCGGGGAGTGGCCACCACGGCCAGGACGAAGATGATCAACGCGACGATCTTGACCTCGGCGGGCAGCCGGTGCACAGCAGAGGTGCCGTCCCGGTGCAGGGGGTGGTTGTGCGCGGTGCCCATCTCAGGCTCGGTGATCGGCCGCAGCGGCCCGGTTAGCCCGGCTGCGCGCCAACACCCAGAAGAGCAGACTCGCCACGGCCAGCGTGGCCACCGCGCCGATGACACCGGCCACGCCGACGCCGCCCGAGGCGCCGCCCAGGGTGTAGTCGGCCAGCGGTGAGTCGGCCAGCGCGTGATCATGGGCGCTCTGGGCGATGCACTGTCCGGTCAGTTGTTCCGCGCCGTCCGACCCGATGGTCTCGCAGCCGCGCAGGGTCGCCGCATCGAGTCCGTCGGGGCTGGCACTGGCGAGGGAGGACAGCCCGCCGGCCACCAACAGCGTCGCGATGAGGAACCCGATCCACACCCTCCGGTTCCCCGAGGCCGCCGCGCCGGGTTTCACGCCGCCACCTGTGCCTCGGCGCGATCGGTGCGCAACAGGTAGACGAGGTCGGGCCTAGCGCGGGCCACCGCCATGACGGTGAGGGCCGTGATGGCACCCTCGCCGATGCCGATCAGCACATGGGTGAACAACATGTAGGCCGCCACCGAGCCGAGGGAGACCGGGGCGGCGCCGCCGATGGCGAACTCGATGACGAAACCCGTTGCGGCGCAGACTGTGCCGACAAGCCCGGCGGCGAAGCTGGCGGCCCCGAGGGTGCGGGCTGGTGGCCCACCGCGGGTTCGGCGGAGCACGGAGACGATGCCGAGTGCGGTGGCGTACCCGGCCGCCACACCGATCAGCGCCATGTTGGTGATGTTGGTTCCCAACGCGCTGATGCCGCCGTCGGCGAACAGCAGTGATTGGACGATCAGCACGATCGCGATGCACAGCGCCCCGGTGTAGGGACCGACCAGAATGGCGGCCAGCGCGCCGCCGAAGAAATGGCCGCTCACCCCGGGCAGGATCGGGAAGTTCACCATCTGCACGGCGAAGATGAAGGCCGCGACCAGCCCTGCCAGGGGAACGGTGCGCTCGTCGAGCTCATCGCGGGCGCGGTGCGCACACAGCGCCAGTCCGGAAGCGGCTACGACCCCGAAAAACACCGATGTCGGTGCAGACACGATGCCGTCGCTCATATGCACTGTCGAAGACTAAGCCGCGACCGGACATCTGTCTAGGTGTTCAGATATTCAGGAGTGCGCCGCGCCGATCCAGTGCAGAAGATCGTGCACGGTGGGGTCGGCCAGGCGGTAGCTCACCTGACGGCCCAGCCTGGCCGAGGTCACCCAGCCCTGCTGGCGCAGGACCCGCAGAGCCTGGGACACGGCGTTCTCCGAGCGTCCCAGCGCTTGGGCGAGTTCCCCGACGCAGATACCCGGAACCCGATGCAGGGACAGCAGAATCTCCAGCCGGTTGGCATCCGAGAGCAGGTCGAATCGCTGCGTCCATCCCTCGATGTCCACGTCCGCCAAGGCTCCCGAAGCCCTGCCGACCTGATCCTGGGACTGCGACACAGTACGCAATCTAGCCCAGGCGGGCCGGAAGGGAATCTAGCCCAGGCGGGCCTGGCTAGGCCTGGATCGCCGCCACCCGCGCATCGGCGTCCGGCCCGCACAGCGGTTGCAGGTCGAAGCCGGAAGCGGCGATGTCGGTGATGCGCTGCTGGAGGTCACCCGAGGTGAGGTGAGCCTCGAGCCCGTCGCCCGGGCAGCTGGTCACCGGGGTGACTTCCCGGTGACTGGCCAAGGTGCCCACGGTGATCCCGAATTCACGCATCGCCCAGGCGCAGACCAGGGCCGCGCTGTCGAGTTGTGCCTCGCTGACGGTCTCGTCGTCGAAGTTGCCCTCGCACAGCACCAGGAAATGGCCGGCCGGGTCGTAGTTGGTCGCGGTGTCACCGGCGATCGCGGTGTCCCGCAACGCGAAGATGTTTCCCCGGCGATCGACCGCGGCGTGATAGGCGATATCCACCCAGCCCTTGTCATCCTGGTGGTATCGCTGATGCTGTTGCAGCCGGGCGATGATCTGCCGGTTGTCGGGCAGCGCCACGGCTGAGTGATGGATCGTCATCCGATCGATGGTGTGCGGCCGGCCGCCCGCCAGGGCGGGCCGGGCTCCCCAGGCGTCCCGGCACAGCATCACCGCCGACGGGGTCGCCGAGGACAGCAGGGCGGGGGAGGGGAAAGTGGACCGGTTCGTCGCCGCTGCGGGCGGGCCGGCGCTGTCGGCGGACGGCGAACACCCGGTCGCGGCCAGCCCGATGCTGCCGGCCAGCAGGAACAGTTCCCGGCGGCCCAGTGGGCCCGGGCCGAACCGATGTTGCGGTGTGTCCACGTTTGTCACCATAGAGGCAGCGCGAGGAGGGCGAGACAGTCGATGTAACAAAACCCTGCGCAGGCTAGACATGGTCCATAACGCGGTGCCGTTATCAAGCAGAGCCCTACCCAGTTCGTGTCCATGACGTCAGAGATTGAGAGAACCCATGAAGATCCGGCCGCAGCTTTCCGGCGCTCTGGGCGCCTTCGCACTGGCGGTGGCGGCCATTCCGCTGAGCGCACTGACCTCCCCGGCGGTGAGTACCGCCCAGGACAACTGCGACTTCAATTTCTTCTACAACACCGTCACCAACCAGTGCCAGTTCTGCGATACCGCCTACATGTACTGGAATTACCCGGCGAACCTGTGCCTGCTCGTCGATCCCACCCCGTACGTCGATCCTATTCTGGGGCCGGCCGGGCCAATCGGCGTCGGTCCCAATCCGGTGGTAGGACCCGTGGGGCCGGTCGGTGTCGGGCCAGATCCGGTGGTGGGGCCTGTCGGTCCTGCCGGTGTGGGTGGCCTCGGTCCTGTCGCCGGACCCGCCGGACCAGCCGGCGTGGGGGGACCGGTCTTGCCTCTGGGGCCCGGCCGACGCTAGCGAACCTGCGGACGAACTGACCGCCGGGGCTAACTGCGGCCGGAACGCTTCAGCAGGTAGTTCAACCACCGGACATCGAGCAACATAGGCCTAAGGCTATGCCGCGAAATTAAGGCAGCGGGGCTGCGGAGCTAACGTGTCGCTAAGAAGTTGTCCCAGAGGGCTCTTACCCTTGCTCCGCTTGCCGACGACGACGGTGACCGGCGAGTGTGTCAGCATCTATCCCATGACTGCACTGGGAGTTCTTCGCGTCGCTGGGATGGCCATCGGGACCGCGGGGGTGTCGCTGGGCGGATTGGCCGTTACGCCAACCGTTTCGGCGGAACCGTGCCCCGATGTGCAGGTGGTCTTCGCGCGCGGAACCAATGAGCCGGCGGGCCTTGGTTTCGTCGGCCAGGCCTTCGCCGACTCGCTGCGGGCGCAGCTTCCGGGCCGGTCGGTGGCGGTCTACGCGGTCAATTATCCCGCAAGCGACGACTACCTGCGCAGTGCGGCGGTGGGTTCCGACGACGCCAGCAACCACATTCAGAACGTCGTCGCCGGCTGTCCCAAGACGGGGATGGTGCTGGGTGGTTACTCCCAAGGCGCGGCGGTGACCGAATTATCCATGGAGGCGCTGCCCGCCGCAGTCGCCGATCACGTCGATGCCGTCGCGCTCTTCGGGAGTCCGACCAGTGAGTTCTCGAAGATGCTGGCCGGCGGTGCTGCGTTGCCCACGGTGAGTCCGCTTTATGCCGCCAAGACCATCGATCTGTGTATCACCGACGATCCCATCTGCTCGCCGGGGGCCAACATGATGGCCCACGTCTCCTACGTACCTGCGGGTTTGGCCAACCAGGCGGCGACGTTCGCGGCGGAAAAAATTGATCAGGCGTCCGGACCGGTGGTTTCCGAGCCGTCCAACGGTGGCGGTGCCAGCCGGTAGGTCACCGGAGTCGCCGACAGCGAGATCGGGTTGGCGACCTGGGCGATGGTGCTGCCGGGGACCGGCACAGTGGGCCGCAGCCCTAGTCGGCGTGCGAAGTCGAAGGCCTCGGCGATGTCGTTGATCGGCCCGGCAGGAACGCCGGCGTTGTTGAGCACCTGATACCAGTGATCAGCACCCGCGCGGACCAGCAGTTTGTCCAGGAGCGCACACAATTCGTCCCGGTTGGCCACCCGCTGGGCGTTTGAGCTGAACCGGGCGTCCTCCGCGGTTTCCGGCGCACCCAGGGCGGCCATCAGCGCGGCGAACTGCTTGTCATTGCCGACCGCCAGCGCGATGGGCCGGTCGGCGGTCGCGAACGTCTGGTACGGGCAGATGCTGGGGTGCCGATTGCCCATCGGGGTGGGCACCACACCCGCCCCCAGGTAGCCGGATGCCTGGTTCACCAGAGAGGACAGCAGGACCGACAGCAGATTGGTCTCGACGCGTTGCCCCTCGCCGGTGCGATCGCGGTGGGCCAGCGCGGCCAGGATGCCTGCCAGCGCATGCAATCCGGCGAGAACGTCGACCAGGGCGACGCCTGCTTTCGTCGGCTCGCCGTACTCGGGGCCGGTGACGCTCATCAGGCCGCCGACCGCCTGGATCAGAAGGTCGTAGCCGGGCAGTCCGGCGCCCTCCTTGCGGCCGAATCCCGTTATCGAGCAATAGATCAGGTTAGGGCGCACGGCGCGCAGGTCGTCGTAGCCCAGGCCCAGCTTCTCCATGGTTCCCGGCCTGAAGTTCTCCACGACGATATCGGCGGTGGCGACCAATTGCCTGGCCCGCTTAACGCCCTCGGGGCTGGTGAGATCGAGGGCCACCGACCGCTTGTTGCGATTGGCCGAATTGAAATACGTTGCCGCGCCGTCTGAGTCGTACGGCGGCCCCCACGATCGGGTGTCGTCGCCGACTCCGGGGCGCTCGATCTTGAAGACCTCGGCGCCGAAGTCCCCGAGCATCATGGTCGCGTACGGGCCCGCCAGCACCCGGCTGAAGTCGACGACGACGAACCCGTCGAGTGGTCCCGTGCTCATCGGACGGGCGCCGGTTCACCGAGGCCGGTGAGGGCCTTGGCGGTCACCGGCCGCCACGCCGCGAGGCCGAAAGTCCATCGGGAGCGGTCGTTCATAGCCTGCATGACAACACCGTAGGCCCAGCCGGCGCAACGGATCCTGTGGACACCGGCCGGCGCGGTTTCGGGCTGAGGTTTCGGCGGCGGAGATGCGGGGAATGCGCTGGTGTCGTGTACATATCGACCGGCCCGATCAACGAGGGAGTAGCCAAGTGAAGACCGCCACTGTGATGAAGACCGCTGCATCGCTTGCGATGACGATAGGCATTGCCGCCGCCCCGGTCGCGTCGGCCGCATTCCCCATCGTCGGCAAACTCGGCAGCACGTTGAGGATGACCGACAGCGTTGGGCAGGTGGTCCTGAGCTGGAACGTTAGCGGTCTGCAGCCGAGTTCGGATGTGATGCCGGGCTATCCGGTTGCGGGAACGCTGTGGGAGGCCACCGCCACCGTCAACGCCATCAGCGGTAGCGTGACCCCCGCGATCTCACAGTTCAACGCTGTGGCGCCTAACAAGGCCGCCTACCGGGTGCTGTGGCAGGTCGCCAGTCCGGTTAACATCAGCGGGGCGACGATCCCGCAGGGCGCCAGCTCGACCGGCAAGATCCACTTCGACGTCACTGGCCCGGCGCCCAACACCGTCACGATGAACAACGGGATGGAAGATCTCATGATCTGGGGGCCATAGGTTCGCGATTGAGCCGCGCTCCCCCGGGTGTCTTCGCGGCCACGGCGAGTGGGGTCGCCGTCGGCGCGGCTGTCGTTCGTGTGCCGTAACCGGCAGCATCACCGGTGTAGCGCTCCGACGGTGTGTGAGGCCACGGCTGCGGCCGGTTGACGGGTGTGAGTCGCCAGACATTCACTTCGCGTTCAATTCCCGTCGGCCGTTCGGCGTCTCGCGAGAACCTACGCTGGTGCGATGCGGTCCGCCTACGGTGCTCAACTCGCGGCGATCACCGATCGGCTGGCCGACACGTGCCGGATGACCGGAACCTTAATGGAGCGTGCCACCCAGGCCCTGTTGTTGGGTGACCTGGTGCTGGCCGAGCAGGTGATCGGTGACCACGAGCGGATTCCGGAGGCCTGCGCCGCGGCCGAGAGCGCCGGCCTGGCACTGCTGGCGCGGCAGGCCCTTATGGCGCGGGACCTGCGGGCGGTCGTCGGTTCCATCCAGATCGTCGCCGAGCTGGAGCGTATGGGCGCGCTGGCCCTGCACGTCGCCAAGATCGCCCGCCGCCGCCACCCCCGAACCGCACTTCCCGAACAAGTCAACGGCTACTTCGCCGAAATGGGAAGGATCGCCGTCGATGTGGCGGAATCGTCGCAGAAGGTGATCGTCTCCGGCGACCCGGAGCAGGCTCGGCTCATCGGCGAGGACGACGACGCGATGGATGATCTTCATAGGCACCTGTTCGCCGTGATGATGGATCGGGACTGGCGCCACGGTATGACGGCCGCCGTCGACGTGACCCTGCTGAGCCGCTACTACGAACGCTTCGCCGATCATGCGGTCGAGATTTCCCGGCGAGTGATTTTCCAGGTCACGGGCCGGATACCGGCCCATGGGGAAGCGCTGACCTACTGAACCGGCTTCTCCGGCGCGGCGTCGGTGGGAGCTGCGTCGGCAGGTGCTGCAGCGGTGGGTTCTGGGGCGGGGGCCTTCTCGGCGGCCTTCTTCGCGTTCTTCTGGGGTGTTTTCTTGACCGCTTCGCGAACGGTCTTCTGCGCGGTCTTCTGGGGCGCTTTCTTGGCCGCTGCGGGGGCAGTGGCTTTTTTGGCGGGTGCCTTTTTGGCGGGTGCCTTGCGCGCTGTTGCCGTGGCGGTCGCCGGCTTCGGGGTGTCGTCCGCCGTCGGTTCGATCGCCTCGGCGAGTTCGTCCTCGCGGGCCTCCAGGTCCGAGAGGTGCCGTGACACCAGCGCTGAACCGACTCCCATGGCCAGTGCCACCGGCCAGTCGATCAGTTCCAGAACCGCCAGCCCGCCCAGCGCCGCGTAGATCGCAAGCTGTTCGGGCGGCGGCACGATCACCCGGCCCACGATCGGTAGATCGACCGAGTACTTCGTGGCCCGGGCCACCCGGGCCGAGGCATCCCGCTGGGCCGCCATGAGCTTCTTGGTGTTCGGCAACAACATGTTCGTGTCCTATTCACTCTGCGGATCCGTCCCGGTCACGGGGACGGAATTAGCTGGGGACATGGCTGGTGTTCCCCGGTTTGTCGGTCCTGAAATCCTTGTCGACGCCGGTGCCCGATTGCTGGCTCCGGCGGTCAACGAGATCTACGCCCTGCTCCTGCGGGCCGGCGTCCTCGTCGTCGAGGACTGAGCTTTCCGGAGCCGGGATGAGCCGCTCCAGCAGGGCGGGCGCGTACAGGCTCAGCAGTGAGGCGACGGCGGTCGCGAAGAAGGCCTGACCCCATCCGAGCGGATCGACCGGCGTGCAGCCGAAGATGTGGCTCAACCCCGGGGTGCTGATCACCGCGGCCAATGTGAGCAGCGACCCGGCCGCGGTGGACACCACCAGCGGTCCGCGGGAGTCGGCCAGGGTCTGCGCCAGTTGGGTACACACCAAGCCGATCAGCGCGATGGTCGCCGCACGCTGACGCGGCCCGGTCATCCGTCCCATCAGCCAGGCCAGGGTTGCGCCGGTCGTGGTCGCCGCACCACGCACGGCGATGGCCCGCCACATGGCGGACTCATCACGATCCAGGGATTCCTCCCCGTCGTGACTGCTCACCGCCAGCGCGGCGGCGGGCAGTGCGTCGGTGAGCATGTTGACCAGCAGCATCTGGCGGGCGTTGAGCACGGATTGCCCGGTGACCAGCGCCGTGAGGAGGGCGAACATCACCTCGCCGGCGTTGCCGCCGAGCAGGACCGATACCGCCGACTGGACGCGGTGCCACAACTGCCGGCCTTCATCGAGGGCGTCGATCAGCGCCTCGATGTGGCCGTCGAGCAGCAACATGTCCGCCGCGGTCCGGGCCGGGTCACTGCCGGCGGCCGATACCGCGATGCCCACACTGGCGGCCCGGATCGCCGCTGCGTCGTTGGCGCCGTCGCCCACCATCGCGGTGACCAGGCCGATGCCTTCGAGGGTCTGCACCACGTCGATCTTGTGCTCCGGGGACATCCGGGCGAAGACCAGACGCTCGGTGGCCGCCACCGCGCGTTCGTCGGCCGACATCGACTCCCATTCCGCGCCGGTGATCACCTGATCCTGCGTGACCCCGAGGCCGAGTTCGTTGGCGATCACCGTTGCGGTCAACGGATGGTCGCCGGTGATCAGCCGCACGCCGATACCGCGGCGGGCCAACTCGGCCAGCAGTTCCGCGGCGCTCTCCCGCGGGGTGTCGGCCAATCCGAGTAGTCCGATCGGAGTCAGGTTCGCCCGGCACAGCCGCTCCATCGCCAGCGGGTCGGCGGCGGCACGGGCGGCCTGGCGCGCGGTCAGGGTCCGCTCGGCCACGGCGATGACGCGAAGTCCATTGGCCGCCAGGCGGGCCACGACGTCGTTGAGTTCGGCCGCGTCGGCGTCCAGAGCGGTGGCCAGCACCTCGGGTGCACCCTTGATGGTCAGCCGTGTGCCGGTCAGCGACGCCGCGAACGGGCGCCCGGACTGGAACGGCAGATAGGCGTCCCGGCCGTCGGGCTCGCCGTCGCCAGCCGCCTCCCGGATCGCCTCATCGGTGGCGTGGCCGAAGCGACCGTTGTTGGTGGCGGTGGTGCCCGCCGCCGCGGTCAGCACGGCATCGTGGCTGTTCCCGCCTAACGGGTGAACGTCCTTGACCTGCAAGCGGTTTTCGCTGAGGGTGCCGGTCTTGTCGAAGCACACGACGTCCAGGCGGGCCAGCGCCTCCACGGAGTTGGCGTTGCGGATCAACACGTGTTCTCCGCTGAGCTTGCGGGCGGCGGCCAGCTGGGCCAACGTGGCGACCAGCGGTAGGCCTTCGGGCACGGCGGCGATGCTGACCGCCACCGCGCTGCCGACGGCATCGCGCAGCGCCGATCCGCGCAGCATGCTGAGCAGACCGACCAGCGCGCCGCCGCCGAGGCTCCACGGCAGGGCCCGGCCGGTGATCCGGGCCAGCTGATTCTGCAGGCCGATCCGGTGATCGTTCATGGGCGCCAACGCCATTGCCCGTCGCACCTCGGTACTGCGGCCGACCGCGGTCACGATGGCCACACCGGTTCCGGCGACGACCGTGCATCCGGCGTAGAGCATGCAGGATCTCTCCGCCAGCGGGGCGCCCGGCGTCGGATCGGTCTGCTTGGCCACCGGCAGGGACTCACCGGTCAGGCGGGATTCGTCGACCTCGACGTTGTCGGCGTCGATGAGCCGCGCGTCAGCGGGCACCACCTCGCCGGGATGGATCTCGATGACGTCACCGGGCCTCAGTTCCTTCGCGGGCACGTCCTGGCTGACACGCTCGTCCAACGGCCCCACCCGTCGCCGGGCCGGCGGATCCTGCACGGCCAGCAGCCGGCGCAGCGTGCGCTCGGCGTGCAGTTGCTGCTGGGCCGACAGCGCGGCGTTGGTCAGCAGCACACTACCGACCAGGGCGGCGTCCAGCGGCGAGCCCAGCAGCGCGCTGGCCAGCGCGCCGGTGGCCAGAATCGGTGTGATCGGATCGGCGAGATTGGCCCGGAACTCCCCGGCCAGATCGCCGGCCAGCGACCAGGCGGCAGCACCGCTGCGCCGGGCGAGGCGGACCGGCGCGCCCAGCAGCGAAGGGCGTTCGGTGGATTGCGGTGTCACCGACTCCGGCCGGGGCAACAGGCGGCGCACCTCCTCGACCGGGAGGCCATGCCACTCATGGCCCGGCTCCGGCGTCGGCAGCGGATCCCGAAAGACCTTGCCGCCCTCCCGGAATCCCGTCCACAGCCCGGCGAAGACGCTGGTGTTGACCGCGTCGGGGCCGTATCCGGGCACTCCGGGAACCAGCATCAGCGCGCCGATGGCAGAACCAGACAGCGACAATCGCACCCCCCGGTTGGCCGCGGAGCGGGCCGCGGGAACAGCCCGAAGGATCCGCCACGCCGCGGGCAGGTCGGGGACGAACACGTCGGCGCCCCAGGACGGACCCGCCGCACGGGTGACGCCGACGGTGATGTCGGCTTCGTGCTGGCCGGCCATCTGTGAGGTGGTCAAGAATGCGACCGTCGAGCCGTCCAGTCGCAGTTCGGAGACCACCTCGACGAGGGTGTCGTCGAGAGACCCAATGGTGGGGTAGAGGGTGTCGAAACCCTGCCCGAGGGAACGCAACCCGTCATCGCCGACGGAGACCACCCGCGCACCGCTGCGGCGCGCTTCGGCGACCACCGCGGTGGCCATCGGGTCGCGCACCGGGCTGACCAGCGCCTCACCGCTCTTGCCGGCCCCTGGTATCGACGACAGCCGGTGCCAGCCCGGACCGATGCGCCCGGCGGCAAGTTCCGCCTCGGCCGCCTGCCAGGCGGTCGTGCGCCGGGAGTTCCCGACGCCGCGCACCCGGGTGACGGTCAACTCGTCGGTGTAGAGCGCGCGGGGGTCGATGACGATGACGTCCACCCGGTCCAGCGCCCGCAGTGCTCGCGGCCGGACGATCACGGTGTCGTGGTGGGTGGTCAGCCCGCGGGTCAGGGCGCACCCGAAGGCCTCCCGGG
>JAGQTO010000417.1 GCA_020439025.1 Mycobacterium sp.
CCAAGGCCAAGATAGCGGTGACGACTCCCGAGTACCCCAGAACCGCGAAGGCACCCACGGCCTGTCGCCACAACTGGTCCACTCCGCCGCCGTAGAACAGCCCGGACACCGCCGCCGGTGCCTCGGCGGTGGCCACGAGGCCCACCATGAGGGTTCCGACCATCCCACCGACGAGGTGCACGCCGACCACGTCGAGCGAGTCGTCATAGCCGAATTTGTATTTCAGGCCTACCGCGAGGGCACACAGGATGCCCGCCGTGGCGCCGATGGCCAGCGCGCCGAGCACGTTTACCGACGAACAGGCCGGCGTGATCGCGACGAGGCCGGCGACGATGCCCGAGGCCGCGCCCAGCGAGGTCGCACGGCCGTCTCGGATCCGCTCTGTGAGCAGCCAGCCCAGCATCGCCGCGGCGGTGGCCACCGTCGTCATTATGAAGGTCGTCCCGGCGATACCGCCCGCGCCGATCGCCGATCCCGCGTTGAAGCCGTACCAGCCGAACCACAGCAACCCGGCGCCCAGCATGACGAAGGGCAGGTTGTGCGGGCGCATCGGCGACTGCGGCCAGCCCAGCCGCTTGCCGAGGATGACCGCCAGGACCAGGCCGGCGATACCGGCGTTGATGTGCACCGCGGTGCCGCCGGCGAAGTCGATCGCCATGAGCTTGTTGGCTATCCAGCCGCCCTTCTCGGCGGTGGTTCCGTCGAAGGCGAACACCCAGTGCGCCACCGGGAAGTACACGAAGGTGGCCCACAGGCCGGCGAAGAGCAGCCAGCCGCCGAACTTGAGGCGGTCGGCCACAGCGCCGGAGATCAGGGCAACGGTGATGATGGCGAACATCAACTGGAACGCCACGAACACCGTCTGCGGGATAGTGCCGACCAGCGGGATGAACACCGCTTCGACCGCCTCGATCCCTACCTCGGGATCGGCGATCACCGCTTCGACGGCGTTGCCGCCGACCAGGCCCTTGAGGCCGAAGTACTGGGTGGGATCACCGAACAGGTCGAACTTGTCGTTGCCGAAGGCGATCGAATATCCGTAGAGCACCCATAGAACCGTGACGACGCCCATCGCACTGATGCTCATCATGATCATGTTGAGCACGCCGCGGGCACGCACCATGCCGCCGTAGAAGAATGCCAGTCCGGGTGTCATCAACAACACGAGCGCGGCGCTCGCAAGCATCCATGCCGTGTCACCGGTGTCGGGCACTCCCATTACTGGGAATTGGTCCACTCGCAGTTTCCTCCTTCACGCCGCGGCCGTGCGCCGCGCTGAAAAGACATTGCGCAGCGGTTGTTTCAGCGGCCGATCCCTGGTGTTTCGCAGACGTGAACGGATGGTGGGCTTACGTTTCGGTGTTGTTACGTCCCGGGATTAGCCGAGCAGCGCGTCGACGAAGGCGCCCGGTTCGAAGGGCGCGAGGTCGTCCGGGCCCTCACCCAGGCCGACCAGCTTCACCGGCACCCCGAGCTCCTGCTGGACCCGGAAAACGATGCCGCCCTTGGCGGTTCCGTCAAGCTTGGTCAGCACGACACCGGTGATGTCGACGACCTCGGCGAAAACCCGCGCCTGGACGAGTCCGTTCTGGCCGATGGTGGCATCGAGCACCAGCAGCACCTCATCGACGGCGGCACGCTTTTCCACCACGCGTTTGACC
>JAGQTO010000124.1 GCA_020439025.1 Mycobacterium sp.
CGCCAACCGCTTACGCGGTTGTCTTCGATCACGTTGCTGCGGTTGAGGTTTCGAGATTCGCACCGCTGACGCGGTGCCGTGGTGGTGGCGTTGCGGGCTTTTCCCCCGTTCTGCACTGCGCTGCAACCGCTTTCGCGGTTGGCGCTACCGCTTTCGCGGTAGGTGCGGATTGCCTTGCTGCTCAACGTCATAGCTCCATCGTACACCATGTTATTGAAATACGCTGCACGTCAGTGCATTTCAAATGAGCAATTCCGGCGCTCCGCGCCGAGTGGTCGGGTGGAGATATGGCGGTGCCCCGCAGGCGGGGGATCCTGCGGGGCACCGGTTGGGGGAGGCGCGCTGCCGTGCGCCGCCCAGGGGTCTAGCGGCGGTCGTAGTCGCGTCGCAGGTTCGCCACGTCACGACGGTCCTTGCGGCGCTGATTGCGCACCGCCCGCTGGTGATCCCGCTTATCGGTGGGCAGACGCCACGCGCCCGTCCAGGCCGTCACTCCGGCGGTCTTGGTTACCTCGGCCATGCTCGTCACTCCCCTACGTTGAGAACCGTAGGCCCGCCCCACTGGCTTGCCCAACACCTGGAGACGTTACCGCTGAGCACCGACATCACCGGGCTCGACGTCGGGGTCAGGCCACACCAGCAGGTTGGACGCGACGACATCGAGGTACTGCGCCGTGGCGTCTGCCTCGCTGGTCGCCCGAAACGTCGAGGTCTCCCCCGTCATCAGGCTCCGCACGCCAAAGAGCCGGCGGTTGTCGTCCCAGCCAGCGCCGCGGTAATGCGCCCCAGGCGGTGCGTCCGTCTCGGGATCGCCGTCGTAGACGGTCCCATCGTTGATGAAGACCCGCACCCGACCGGTGGTCTCGGTGGTGTCGATCTGCACGACGTGCGCGGCGTCGAGGTCGCTGACGAACCCGCTCACCGTCACCGCGTCGTCCTGGTCCTCAGGGCCGCCGTCGAGCACCAGCGCAGCCAAGCGCTGCGCGCAGTCCAGTAGGTCCTCGACGATGCCGAAGTCCTCGGCATCAGTAGCCGCAGCGTGCCGCCACTGCGCCAGCACGCGCCGCGTCCGCAGTGCCTCGTAGCGCCGCGCCACCGAGGGCCTGACAGGGCGCAACTCAGCGGCAAGAAACCGCGCCTCTATGCCGTCCAGGGCGCCCGTGGTGGCCTCAATCCGCCGGACGTCGCGCAGAGCACCCTGAGCCGCCACAACGCGGTACAGCGGCCCGTCTAGGCGTCCGCTGCGCAGATCCTCCACGGCCTCGACGGATGCGCCGACCGGCAAGGCCGCAGAGTCCACCTCAGCCCCACTCATTGCTCAGCCCCACCAGCTCGGGATACTCCGGGCAGGCCAGCACCGTCACCGTGTACAGCGATCCGAGGTCGCTGCCCTCACCCGCGCCGTGGCCGTCGCCGGTGTAGTCAAACAGGTGGTCCCACAGATTCGCTTCGCCACGGAACCGGTCCAGCGTCACCGTATGGGTCTGCTCGGACTCGTGGCCGTCGCTGTAGGTGTTCTCCACCTTGATCGTCAGGTTCAGCGCCATCAGTGAGCCCCGCCCACGTGCGCGGCCAACGACTGCCCACGCGCCACAATCTCGGCCGAGAGCGCCACCAGGCGCTCCAACTCGTCGAGCTGCTCGACCGACAGCCCCGCGCTGCTCTCCCCGTCACCGCCCAGGAACACCGCGACCCCGAAGATCGGCTGACGCAGCGGAGCCGTCCGGCTCGCGATCATCGTCGCGACCGGATTCACCGCGGCGGTCACCGCGGCCCGGTCGTTGAGGTCCAGGAACACCAGCGCCTCCTCATCGAGCCACAGATCCAACCCACCGGCCAGGCGCACCAGCTGCACCACCTGGCACCCGATCTGCTCGCACAGCATCCCGATCGGACTGCCGTACTGGTCGACCGTCAGCGGCACCCGCCGCGCCGACCCGTCCTTGTCCACCCGCAGCCCCACCGGCGCATTCTCGACAACGCTCACCACATTCCCCTTCCCTGGGAACCGTGGGCCGACCCGACTGGCCTGCCCAACACCTATGACTCTACCGCCGAGCACCGACATCCAGAAGCACCAAACCCGCACCGCCGCAGCGCATGTACCTACCACCACCCCGCCCCTGTGCCGGGTGGGGTGGTGGTGGTGCGCGCGGCGGGGAGACGCCAGCGCCCGCCTGGCGACGGGGATCGCCAGGCGGGCACCGCGATGACGGACCGCCAGGCGCAGCTGCCGGAGGGGAAGTGTTGGGGAACTCTCCGGCGCGCGCCCAGCGGTCCGCGGCTTATGAGGCGATCGCCTCGCCGGCCTCCTCGGCGAGGTCGGCGTCGGCGAGCGTTCGGCCGGCCCTGAGGATCTTGTCCACCGCGGTGAACACGGCCCGGATGTGGGCATCGGTGACTTGCTCATCCCCCAGCCAGTGCTGGATGTAGGCGCGCGACTCCGCCGGCGCCCACTCGCTCAACTCGAGGTTGTGTGCCAGCAGGTACGCCGCCGCCTCGGCCTGGAACTCGGCGATACCGCGGCTGCAGGGGCTCTCGCCCTCAGCGCTGTCGGTGGTATGTCCGAGCATCACGTGGCCCAGCTCGTGAAAGAAGGTTTTCATCGGGTATTTCGCGACCGGGCTCACCGCCACGTTCCGGGCGAACGAGTAGCCCTGGCAGTTGCCGTCGATCGACGCGTAGGGCACCTGCGTGATGTC
The DNA here is from genome assembly GCA_020439025.1 of Mycobacterium sp. GTDB lineage: Bacteria > Actinomycetota > Actinomycetes > Mycobacteriales > Mycobacteriaceae > Mycobacterium. The sequence continues at coordinate 2,703 of JAGQTO010000124.1, forward strand.
CAGTGCGGCCAGTGCGCGTTGCGCGTCCCACTCGGGTAGCTCAGGCCATTCCACCTCCGGGCCGACAGTGTTGCTGTAGGGGAAGGTCGAGCGCTTCAACCTGAACCGCATTGCCACGACGACCTTTTCGCCGCTCTCCTCGTCGGTCTTGCGGATCGGCCGCGGATGCAGCACCGCGCGGCCGCCACCCTTGACCGGGATTCGGCCCAGGGCCTTCCAGACGCTGAACGGTGCGCACGGTTCCGTGACGCCCTGCGACCACAGCAGGATCTGGTTTTGCAGCGAGTATTGGTAGAACCGGCAGTAGGTGTCTCCGAGGTGGCCCGGCATCGTCATTGCCTGTTCGAGCAGCTGGCGCCAGTCGACCTGGCCGTCCTCGTCGACGGCCGCCGGCGACACGCGTTCGATCGTTGCTGCAGTCATGACAGTCCCCTTCCGGGATTTCGGGGCCGGCCCCAACTGGCCTGCCCTACATCGAGAACACTACCGACCCCCACCGACAAGTTCTCTCGATGCAGCGATAAGACCCCTTATCACTCGGCGGAGTTGCGCCCAAGTGCTCACACCGGATGTGCTGTCTAGCAACAATTCACACCGCAGATAGATGGGCTTTCCAAGCCGTGACACACCCGCCCGACGCCCTGCCGTGGCACACCGACAACCACCAGGTACTCGACTTCGCCGCCGTCCTGACCGCCGCCGGCACCCTGACGACTGCCCGCGATGCACTCGACTACCTCGACGATCCTCACCGGTTCCACCCCGAGCACGCCCTCTGGACGCGCTGCGGCTACCCGCGGCCCCCGTCGCCCGACGACCTCGCCCAAGCGCGCCAACTCGGCCGCACCAGCCCCCAGGCAACCGAGCTGCGGCGCCGGCACCACACCGCCGCCGCCACCTGGGACGCGTTCTGCGCGCTGCTCGACGAGTTCGACCACACCGGCCGCCGACTGCTGCTGCGCGCCGGCGATCGGCGCTAGGAACACCCAGCACCCCACCCCTGTGCCGAGGTGGGCAGGTGGGTAGTGCGACCTGGTGGCCAGCCCTTCAGCCGGCCACCAGGTCAGCCCTCAGGCCTCCTCGATGTCCACGACGTCGTGGTCCTGGATCGCGTCGGCCACCATCCGCGCGCCCAGACCCTGAACCGCATCGGCCACCATCTCGTCGGTGACCTCACCGCCCGCGGCTTCAGCGTTGCGCCCGGACGCCGGGATCCGCACCCGAACCGTCACGTCCACCACGCACATGTACTCGCGCGACCGCGGCCGCAACCCCTGCTCCATCATGAAATCGTCGAAGCGCTCACACAGGCTGTTCTCATCGGCGTACTCATGCGCCGCATCCACGATGTTCTCCACGCGCCGCTGCAGCGCCGTCAGCGCCGAACGCGTCGCCTCCGCCTCACCGCGCGCCCGCCGAGCCGCCCAGAACGAACCAGCCAGCGCCGGAGCCCACGCCGGCATCTCCCCTTCGGTTGGTACCGGATCGCCGGCCACCTTGACCTCCGACAGCGCGCCGGCCGACACCACCGAGCATCCATCGAGCCTGACGATCGCGCACTGACGCTGCGCCCCCGCCGCCGCGGTCTCCTCGACGACCAGCCAGCCCGGCACCGGCCCATCAGCCAGGGACGCGCACACCACCGCGCCGGCCGATACCCCGCCCTCCAATGCCTCAGACACCGAACGCGACACCACACCCACCGAACCCTCAACCACAGCAGTCACGACATTCCCCTTCCTGGGAACCGTGGGCCGGTCCGACTGACCTGCCCTACACCCGTGATTCTACCGAGCGCCACCGACAACCCAGAGTCGAATCAGGCCCCTCCGCAGCGTTTTTGAAACCACCACCCCACCCCTGTGCCGGGTAGGGTGGTGATGGACGACGGAGGGCGCCGGCCACCACGACCGGCGCCCACCGACAACCCGCGGCAACTACACCGACACCGCAGGGGGCAGCCCCGCAGTCAGCCCCCGGATCGCCTCGGGCCGCACCCCGCTCTGCAGCGCGGTGTCGAGCAGCTCGGCCATGCGGTGGGTCGGGTCCTCGGCCTGGACAGCTTCCAGGCACACCCCCGCCAGCGGCCCCTCACCCCGCACGTAGGCCGCATGCGACTTCAAGACCAGCGCCTCCGAGCGGAACGGCTGGGGCAGCACCTGCACCAGCTGCGACCACAGCTGATCGGCCGCCCCTGCCTCCTCGCAGTCGATCAGCGTCATCAGCGCATCACGCACCCGCAGATCCACCAGCATCGCGCCGACGGCCGCCAGCTCGACATCCGAGAGCACCGCCCCCTCACCCACGCGCCGCACCAGCGCCACCGCCGCACGGACCGCCGCAACCACGTCCTCGACGGGACCACCGGCACCGGCCAGCAGGGGCTCCAGCACCGCAGCCCGCGCCACGTCCACGGCCACCGTCGCCTTCAACTCCTCACGGCTGCCGTACAGCCGAAGACCCGCCACCACCGCAGCAGCCGCCGCCGCCGACGTCGCGGGATCATCGACGATCCCGCCCTTGCCGCAGTTGTCGACGCAACGCCAACGCCCGCCCGCCTCGATCCGATCGACCACCACCGCATCGAGCAACTGCGCACCGCGCCGCTCCAGCGCCGCCGACAGTTGGCGCGCCTGCTCACCGAACTCGACCGCGCACATCGCACACGACGCGTTCTCAGCCGACACGAACACCGCCACCGCGCCCTGAGCACCACCGCCCACGACCAGATCGGCCAACCGCTCCGGTGCATCCGGCGACGCCGCGTCGCTGAGGTCCAGGCGCATCACGCAACCCGCCTCACCGTCCTGCACCGCCACCACCACCAGGGACTCGACCGGACGAAAACCCAGCACCCCCAACAGGTTCGAGATAACGGCTCCCAGTGCCTTGATTGCGTGCATTGCACTCCCCTTCCGGGAATCGAGGGCCGGTCCCACTGACCTGCCCAACAACGTGAAGCCTATCCGACACCACCGACAAGCGCAGTCGAATCCGCCACGCGCCACGCATCTTTCGTCAGAAATACCAGAACCCCCTCCCCACCCCGTGCCGGGTGGGGGGCATGCGACTGGGCGCCGGCCCATACATGACAGACCGGCGCCCAGCGCCGAACAGAAGTGCCGGCCGGCCTACCAGCCGTCCTCATCCCAGGACTCCCCGGCATACGCGGGATCGAAGTCACTCGGAGCGTGCTCGGGATACCGCCGGCGGATCTCATCCATCCGCGGCTGGACCCGCTCGACGTAAGCGTCATAGTGCCCATCGCAGCGGAAGTAAGCGTCCCCACTCCCACTCAGCGTCGAGCGCGCGAACGTCTCCCCCGTGCAGCCTTCCGGCCCGTCCAGGCAATCCCCATCGCCACAGACCGCCATGATGTTCCCCTTCCGAAACTGAGCCCGCCCCAACGACTTGCTCGACACCCCCGACACTACCGGGCACCACTGACAACAAGAACCCCTTACGCGCACAACGGATACCGAACTCCCACCCCACCCCGTGCCGGGTGGGGTGGGAGCGCGTCGGCCCCAGGGCTTGGCCGCACCCGTCAGAGCGCGGCCAGCACCGCCCGTGCGTGCACAGCTTGCGGGTTGTCGGTGGCAGCGTCCAGCAGCGGCGCGGTCGCCGGATCGGTGAGGATCGTCAGGTGCGCGCGGTGCCGACTCAGCGTCACGCACATGCGGCCCGCGTCGAGGGCGAATGACTCCGCGCTGCGGTACCCGGCCATCGGGTGCAGGGCCACGACGGCGGGCCGCTCCAAGCCTTGCAGCGCGTTGACAGTGCCGATCAGCACATCGGGCATATCGGCCAGCAGCGCCCGCACGGCCCCGGCTTGGGCGACGTGGGGCACCACCACGGCTATGTCGCGTGCGGTCAACGCCTCGCGCACACCGCCGCGCCGGTAGTCGTGCCACGTCAGTTCGCGCACCCGCTCGGCCAGCGCCGTCAGCAGCGCCGGATCGGTCGGGCCGTTGCGCGCTTCGATGGGGCGGTTGACGATTTCGGGTAGCACCGTGCCATCCGGTGCGATCACGGACTCGTCGGGGCGGCGCGACGTGAACGGCATCTGCGGGTAGAAGTGCGCCGACACCAGCGCGCAGGTCTGCGGTCCGAGTCGCCATGAGTTCGTCAGTTCGTGCACGGTGACCGCCTCACCGTGCGCGGCCAGCAGCGCAGCCGGGGCAGGTTGATGCGGCCCGGTGGCCTGCCCCTCCCACTTCTCGGTCGAGCCGGTCACCACCGGAGACACCTGGCCGGGATCACCGACGCAGACCACTTGGCGAGCCAGCGCACCGAGGGCACCCAGGTCGCCGTACGTGCACTGCCACGCCTCATCGACCAGCAGCACGTCGGCCCCGGCCAGGTTGGGATCAACGTAGAGCCAGCGTGCGGCGGTGCCGATCAGGATTTCGCCTCCCGTCGAGTGCTGCCATCGCACGCTGCGGCCCGCCACGGTGCGAATGCCGTCCACGGTGACTGGCTTCTTACCCGCCCCCGACACGATCAGCGAGGAACGGTCACTGACAGCGGCGATGCGCCGGGACAGCTCGGCGGCTTGCTCGCGGGTCTGCGCGGCGACCGCCACCCGCAGTCCCACCCGATGCGCCAGCGCACCGGCCAGCAGCGCCACCAGGCGACTCTTGCCCGCGCCGGGACACGCGGGAACGCAGATCGCAGCGTCACCGCCCCACGCGGCCAGCAGCACCCGCGCCAGCATCGGCGTGTCCAATAGGTCACGCCCTGGCCAGTCCTCGGCCATCGGCGCGGCGGTCGGCAACGCCGGGGTCGCCGGTACCGCAGCGGGCACAGCAGCATCGTCGGCGGCGGCACTCGCAGTGAATCGCTTGGGCAGGGTACGCATCTCAGTCCTCGGGTGTCTCGTCGTCAGCGGCGGCGATCATGACCGCCAGCGGAACGGGGCGGCGGCTCGCGGTCGGCGTGCTGCCCTGTGACAGCCAGGAGAAGCGCCGCCTGTACAGCCGCGCCACCGCCGTGCGCCGCGACCGGATTGTGGACACCGAGGGCGGCGCGGGAATCACCGTCACCGTCTCCCCGGCAGCGGGCCGGTAACCCGTCTTGCGCAGACCACCGATGGTTACCGTAAGCGCGCCGTCCTCACCCACGCCGGTGGCGAAAACCTCACCGCTGAAACGGTTCTCCGCATCCGGCATCGCCGTCATCGGATCACCCGGCCACCCCGTGACCGCGCTACCGGGTTTCAATCGGGTGTCGAGCCGATCGGCGCGCACTGTCACGCGGTTGCCTGCCTGGCCCGCCCCGGTTACGGCCTGCCCGTGGCAGACGAACCCGGTGTGCACGCCCCGCGCCCGCCACAGCGGATCGGCCAGTAGCGCCGCCTCGTAGAGGTCTGCGGCATCGCAGCGACTCATCAACCGCGCCGCCGCCAGGTGCAGCGTTTCGGGCCGGTCCCAGCTGCGCTGTTCGCTCACGGCCTCCTGCATGGCCTCCAACTGCCAGTCGTCGTCCTCACGCAGCGCGTCCAGCCCCGGCAGCAGCGGCCCACCAGTCACCGCGTGATGCCAGATGTGCAGCCCGCCCACCCCGTTGGGCACCGACAGCGCCGCGCGCCATGCGCCCGCGTGATCCTCACCGGGAGCCGCACCGAGCATGAACCGGGTGCGGGTGGTGCCCAGCACGTCGGTCACTGCCGAGGTACCGGGATGCGCGGCGCGCTCTGCCCACCATCCGGCAAGCGCCGACCCTGCCGCCACGTCGAGGCCGGCACTTCGCGCCGGGTCGGCGAAGCTGCGCGCCAACCCCGCCAGCGCCCGCAGCGTGGCAGGCGTATCGACCAGCGCCGTCGCGCCGGTGCCGAGGTCACCGGACACGCACCCGGCGGCGCGGGCAAGTGCGGCCAGTCCCTCGGCCCCGGTGCCGGTGTGGGTGCGCCCATCAGGCCCCACGGCCTGCACGTGCACCACCGGCCCGGTTCGCCGGGCCGCGACGGCGACCTTCACGTCCCGCGACGGTGCCGGGTTGTGCAGCAGCCGAGGCACCGGCCCACCGGCATCGCGTGCAGCCACCCGCAGTGCGAGGTCGAACAGCGCGGCGCTCACGCGGCACCATCGCGGCTCTGTGCGACCTCACTCAACCCGCGAGCGGCGGCGGCGAACCCATCGGCCAGCGCCGCCGTCGCCAGATCGGACCACCCTCGTTGTGCAGCGGCACGCACCGTGCCCGCCGTCCAGCCGGTGCCTGACAGCACCGACTCGGCCCACTGCGCGAAGTCACCTGCCCCGGCCCGCTTGCTCACGCCGCCACCGCCGCTGCGGGAGTGACGCGCACCGTCTTGGCCCACGCGGGAGCGGTGTCGGCGGCGTGCGTGCCGATCAGCGCCACGATCAGCGGCACCGGCAGCCGACGCTCGGGCCAGGGTGTCCCGCCATCAGTGAACGCCACGATCACGTTGGCCGCTGGCCGCGCCGCGAGCGCGGCGTCGATACCGACCCGCAGATCGGTGCCACCGCCTCCGGTCAGGACAACATCGCTGATCGACCGCACGGGGCGCGGCGCGCTTGCCGCAGCATCGCAGCACAACACCCGCACCGTGGCGCCGGTGCGCCGCAACACCGCCCGTGTCTCCGACAGCGCCGCCGCCAGATCGGCTTCCCCCATCGACCCCGACGTGTCAATGATCAGATCGACCGCGATCTTCGGTGCCCGCAGCGTCGGCAGCAGCACACCCTTGGGAGCGCGCCGGTTGGGCCGTCGCCAGGAGTGGTGCACCTGGCCCGCCTGGTCCTCGACGGCGCGGCGCACCGCCGCGCGCAGCACCTTCGGCCACGGCACGACAGCCGGGGCGAGTTGAGCAGCCGCCCACCGCGCCAGGCCCGCAGGCATGCTCCCGCGACCCGCCCCGCCGTGCGCCAACTCCCGTTGAACCTCACGGGCGACGGCGACTTTCACCAGATCGGCAGCCGCACGGGACAGCCCCTTGCTGCCTCCCACGTCGGCAGCGGCGGGCAGTTCCCCCGGCACCGCATCCCCGGCACCGGACCCGCAGCCATAGCCGTCATCCTCGCCGTCACCGGGATCACCGTCAGCCCCGGTGGGCGGCGCATCGGGAGGCACCAGGTGCCGGTAGTAGACCTCGGCGGCGTGACCGTCCTCGCAGCCCAGCCCTGCCGGTGTCACCACACCCGCTGGCAGACGCACCCCCGCCGCGATCAGGTCATCGTTGATTTCAGCGTCAGCGGCGTAGTTCCACATGGTGCGGTCCACCGGAGAGGCCACCGTCTCGGCGCGGCCACCGTGATCCCGCAGCACATGCCCGACCTCGTGCAGCAAAACGGCCCCTGACGTTGCAATGCTCCACCCGTCATCGGTGCCCAACATCGCCGGATCGACATACAGCCGCCAATACTTGTCCACCGCAAACGTTTTCAAACCGGGTGCCGCCACCGGCGACAACGCGAACAACGCCCGCGCGAAGTACGGCATCGCCTCGACTGCGGCCATCCGCGCCAGTCGCAGCCGCCGCCACTCATCGGCAGTGAGCGCCCTGACCTCGGTCACGCTGCACTCCCCACGTCGAGGCCCGCCGCAATCATCACGTCTTTGAATTTGCGCGCCGCCGCAGGCGGTTTCGCACCAGCAGGCATCGCCACGCTCAAAGAACGCGCCGCTGCCCCCGCCACATCGGGAGCACCGTGGGTCGCAGCCTCGACCAGCGGACCCCACGCGGTCATCCACGCATCCTTGGTGCCCTTGCCCGACGCCCACGCGACCACACCGGACAACACCGCCCACACCTGATCGGGGCGGGCCGTCGCCCACTCAACAATGCTCGGGTCCGCGATCACGTCCGCGACGGCGGGTAGGTCCATGCTGGCCCGCCATTCCATGAACTCACTGCCCGCGCCGTCACCCACCAGGCCCAACGCGACCGTGCTGATCGCAGCGGTGTCATCGCGGCGCAGATGCGCCAACACCCGCGCCATCGCCTCCCAGGAGCGCCGCGACGGCCACGCCCGCCCTGCGGCCTCGTCAGTGTCGGGGTAAGCGTGCAGCAGGCCGGGGCGCGCTTCGATGAAGGCACAAACAGCGCCGATTTCGTCGGCGCGGCGCAGATCGTCGGCGGCGATGCCCCGCGAGGCGGGCAACGTGGCGAACGACGACCGCATGCCGGTCAGCCATTCCTCAGCAGTCGGCTCGAAATCCACGTGCAGGAAACGGTTCGCCATCGGCGGCGTCAGATCGACACCACCAGCACTGCGGTCGGGAGGATTGGCAGCGGCCACGATCCGAACCTCATCAGGCAGCTTGGTTCGTCCGACCACCCGCTCCAACGCCACCGTCAGCATCGCGGCCTGCACCGACGCCGAGCACGTCGAAATCTCGTCCAGCAGCAGATACCCGCCCTTGGCGTCCAAAAGTGTTCGCGCCCAATCAGGCAACGCCAACGTCTGCACCGCACCATCGGTGACCACCGGCCATCCCGCAATGTCCACAGGCTCACGCTGCGACCCGATCACCGTCTCCACCGGCACACCATCGGCAGCGGCCAACGCCCGCACGATGGATGACTTGCCCGTGCCGGGATCGCTCCACAACAACACCGGCACATGAGCGCGGGCCGCAGCATCAATCACCGTCACGGTCGTGTCCAAATCGGTCATAGCCGAATCCCCTCCCGAGGAGTAGCGGACCGGCCCCGATGGCCCGTCCTCACATCACAGGACACTACCGCTGCCCACCGACAAGTCCGCGACCACCCGCGAAACCCGCTTCGTTGCAGCGCATTAGACACCACCACCCCACCCCTGTGCCGGGTGGGGTGGTGGTGAGCCTTTGTGGCCGGCGCCGAAACGCCGGCCACGCGCTGATCTACCCTCGGTCCCCCTCGGCCGCGATCGCACCGAGAGGACCGGCCACCTCCCACTCCCGCTTCGGAACCTCGTAGACATGCAGCCCGCCGCGATGGCTGGACTCCCAGAACCGCAGGTGAAACATCGACCCGACGAGGGACTCGATGAGCTGCTCGTTGCCGCTCCAACCGCCCGTCACCAGCGAAACCCGCACAACCGTCCGCAACTGGCCGTCCAGCCACTCATCCACCGTCATCAGCGTCGGTGTCCACCACATCTGCTCCAGCAGGTCCACCAGCGCAGCAGGCGAGCCGTGGAAACCCCGCACAGCGGCGATCCCCCACTCAGTGGGGTATCCACCATCATCAACCAGAGCGCTGTCACCCGCACTGGCGCTGCCCGCGCTCACGCCGGGATTCCCAGGTCGTAATCGGCCCACAGATCGCTGGCGTGCTCCACGGCGGCGTCCTCCAACGCCTCGGCCGCCGCCTCCGATTCCAGCCACGCAATCTGATCCTCAACTTCCGCGATCTCCATCCGCAGTGTCGCGGCGTGCGCCGAATTGAACGCGATCGGCAACTCGGCCTGCGTGCGCGCCAACACCATCCGCGCCTCATCGAGGCTCAACAACTCGACATCAACCGGCTCGACATCATCAACGTAGACGACCATTCCCAACCTCCGGGGTGAGTGGGCCGGCCCCCAACGGCCTGCCCGTACATTGACGACCCTACCAACAGCCACCGACAACAACCGCTCCCGAATCACCTGCACGACAACGGAATAGACACCACCACCCCATCCCTGTGCCGGGTGGGGTGGTGGTGTGTGCCAGGCCAGACCCAACACACACCACCTGTCGCGCAGAAGGCTTCTCAGAGCTGCCCGAATATCTCATCGCGGTAGTAGCCGTCTGAAGACGCGACCGCCTGCTCCCATTCGACGCCGAGCGCATCGAACAGATGCCGTAAGTCCGACAACAGGTCGGTCGCCGCCGTAGCGACGTCCTCAGTCAGGCTGGATCCGCCCAGGTGCTCGGCGTAGGCAACCAGCGCCCGCGCCGCCCAGCCAGCGCGAATATCGTTGTCGCGCTGCGGGTCAGAGCCATCACCGACCACGACGCTTTTCCGCGGCTGCTCAGCGATCAGATCGGCCAATTCCTGCGCCGTCGACGCCGCCACCCGCTGCGCGTGATACACCGGCCGCGCCTGCGGCGGGCGCCCACGCAGCGGCTGCTGCGCGTCCCCGATGCGCGATCCGGCTTCCCACGGCAACACCCCGTCGGCATCCGGCCACACCACCTGCACCGCCGCCGCGACCGCGCCGTAGCACTCCCTCACCAGATTCAGATCCCGCGCATCGGTCATCTCGACCGCCACCAGCGCCACATCGTCGACCAGGACCCCCTCGATCCGATCGCCGGTAGCCAACCCCTGGCCTGCGGCCACCATCCGGCGGGCCACCTGGTTGAGCACGCTGTGCGCCACCTGGCCCGGCAGCCCGTAGATCGCCAGTTCCGGCAGCGACTGCGCCGACAGACCCACCGTGTAGGCGAACGACGGACCCTGATCCCCAGCCGTCGGAAACACCGCCAAGACCGTCCACCCATGCTCAGCGACCTTGGCTCGCGTCTCGGCCAACACCGCCGCGCGCGCCTCCGACGCCGATCCCCGCCGCGAATCCTCATGCCCCATGTCCAACGCCCCTTCCTGGGCTCAGTGGGCCAGCCCCTCTCGGCCTGCCCAACACCACGATCCTACAACCCAGCACCGACAGCCGATCCTTCCAAATACACTCCATCGCAGCGTCTTTAGACACCCACTCCCCACCCCGGTGCCGGGAGTGGGTGTCTGGGTGTCGGCGGCGCGGTCAGAGGGTCACAACGCGAGCGCCGCGGACATACTCCACGCGGGTAGCTCCGTAGCGGGTGACCGGCACCCGCGGATAGGTGTGGCCGTGGATCAGCATCGTCGGCGACGTTCGGTCAACCCAGCGGCGCAGCGCCTCGATGCCTGCGTGGGCCTCATCACCGGGGTGATCGTTCACGCCAGCCGGCGGGCAGTGCGTCACCAGCACGTCAGCTCGCGGCAGCTCGGCGAGCATGGCGCTGTACTCACTCTGGGTGTAGAGCGCATCGCGGGTGCCGTCCTTGTACCGCACGCACCCCTCAAGGCCCGTGAACCTGAGCCCGTTGAGTTCGACGCAGCGTAGGTGCAGGTTGGTCATCCGCAGATCGGCCAGATAGCGGCCATCGCAGTGATTCCCGTAGACCCCGAGAGTGGGCACCGGCAGCTGATCAATGCCGGCGATGTCGGTTCGGTGGAGGTCGCCGGCGGTGATCACCAGATCGACGCCCTGGTCCTCAACGACGTCGGCGAGAGCCCGATCGCCAAAGTCAGGTCTGACGTCAGCGATGACCAACATCGTCAGCCGCGGGGACACGACGCGTTCGGCGCTGTCGTTGAATTTCCGCCGAAACACCTGCCAGGCCTAGTTATCGGCGACCAGGATCCGGGCCGAGCTGCCGGCGGCCTCGAGTTCGTGTGCCCGACGCGCGGCCGCCACGCGGTGCACGCGGCGCGGGTACACCAGGCCGTCGCGCTTGGTGCGGGCCTGCGGGTAGATCCGCTCGAACTCGGCCTGGTCGTCGACCATCACCACAACATTCACACCATTGACGTCGGTGACGTCGAGCTGGCCAGCGCTGCTGGTGATGAAGTCGTCGATGGCCTGCAGTTCGGCAATCAGCCCCGCCGGCGGCGCCGAGGTGCTTCGCTCGAACTTCGCGTATCGCTTCACGTCGATACCAAGCAGCCGGGCGGTCTCCTCTTTGAGCAATCCGGCCGCCAGCCGGCGCACGGTGAGATCTCCGCGCTGTTCACCGCGGTAGACCTCCACGTCGCGGCCGCGGCGGCTCAGCTCGGCAGCGGCGCGGCCGACCGCCACGTGCTGCAGCGACATCGGGTACGGAACGAGGTCGCGCAGTGTTCGCGCCTCCGGGTAGGCGTCCTCGAACTCCACCTGGTCGACGGCGGCCTCCAGGCGCACGGTGCCTTCGGCCGGCGCCGTGTTGAGCATCCTGGCGACGTCGCCGGCGATGAACTCCTCCATCGCGATCAACTCGTCGACGAGTTCGGCGCTGACTTCCAGGGCGCCGGTCTCGCGGGAACGGTACTTGCGTAGATCCACCCGCAGCACCGGCACGAGGTCCTCGACCCGCAGGCTGAGCGCGTTGCGCCGCGCCAACAGGTCCGACCACAGGTACGGGGCCTCGTCGATGTCGTCCTCCTGGTCGTACATAGCGGCGGGCAACGTACCCGCCAGTCCGACACTCATGATCCCTTCTCCCTTCCGGAGATGTCGGGCCGACCCGTGTTGGCCTGCCCTTCCGTCCACGATGCTACTCCCGGCATCAGACGCCGCCGGTCAATCGCGCTGCCGCAGCTCCGACCGCTGCCATGTCAGCGCACCGAGCAGCCGCAACCAGCCCACCGACACCGCGCCGGGCCCGACCTCGATCCGCGGCCTCCACCACGTCGGCGGTCCCGTATTGACGTGCGCGCACACCAGCCAGGCGCCGATCTGAACCTCACGCGCCCGATTGACTTGGCCCCGGATCCGGGTGCTGAAGTCGACCGTGCGGGCGGCCCCGACATCGGCGTCAGTGAATCCGTGCGGCCGAGCGGAGCGGTAGACCGCCCGATGACCCCGCGGTGAGACGATCGTCAATTCACGGCGGTCCTCGCTCACCAGGATCTGCCGCTTCTCGTCGTTGCCGCCGCCGCTGACGATCTGCGGCACAGCATGATTCACGTCCATTCGGCCAACCTGGGCAACGCCCGCGCCAACCGATCGAACAGGTCCGGCCATCCCTTCTGTAGCCAGGCGATGTGGCCGTTGGACAGCTTGGAGGCGTCGATGATCGAGTCAACCCGGATCTGCGCCTCGGGCACACCGAGAGCTGCCAGCTTGCGGTAGAGCGGGTTCGGTTCGATTCCCCGACCGGCCAGGTACTCAAAAACCTGGGCTCGCTGCCAGTCCCAGATCGGCCCGTAGGTAATGGTCCCGTCAGCGCGGCGCACCACTCCCCCCGCTTGCGCGCGGACATCGCTGCGTGAACCGTTCTGTCGTGCACGGGTTTCGGCGGCCAGCCCGCGCCGGTAGAGCATCCGCCGGCCGTGGGACTCTTCGGCGCGCACACCCCACAACGACCCGCGGCCGTGAAGGCGGTGCGCTTCGCGGGCGGGACCAGTAATCATGATGTCGGCCAGCTGCCCGCGCAACGTCCGATCGACGGCCTGGTGATCGAACCCGCCGCCGGCGATCAACACCGTCAACAGGTCCGGCTCGGCTGCGATCGCCTGGTAGTTCAGCTGCCACGCCTCAGCGAGATCCTCCAGGTAGCGCACCGTTTCGGGGAACTGCAGCCCACTGTCGAAGAACACCACGGGAATGTGCGGATCGACCTGGCGGGCGAGGTCGACGACGACGGTGGAATCCTTACCGCCGCTCCAGGACACGAACCCGTCGTGCTCGTCGAGGTGTTCGGCGATGCGGTCGAGCAGGTGTTGATGGGTCCGCGTCCCGCGCCGGCGCGCGGCGATGCCGCGCAGTGTCTGCATGTTCAGCCCCGCGGCCGGCGTGGCGGTCATCGCTGATCGGTAACCGTGATCGTCATGCTCGGGAACAAGCGGTCGAGGTACTCGCGCAAGTAGTCGATGGCGTCGGCGCCGTCGAGGATGGACTCCTCAGTGGTGGTGTTGTCCCACCACAGCCAGCGGCCATTGCGCTTGAATCCGAACGGCGGCGGCACGTCGGGATCGACGTGCTCGCGTGCGAAGGTGCGCGCGGCGCCGACGACGAACCACCAATCGTTGCCGCCGAAGGTCACCGTGCCGTCTTTGTCGGCGACACCGGATAGCCGGCGCGGCAGCTTGACTCGGGCCTGGCACGGTTCGGTGGCCGGAGTTCGGGGTCGGGTGAGCGACCGGAACTGACCGTTCTGTCCAGGCTCGTCGGAGCCGATGTCCGACCGGTTGGGGTGCACGGTCCATTCGGTGCGTGTCATCACCGCTCCCTCAGTTGCAAGACGACGCGTTCGTTGAAGCCTCCCGAGCGGGTTGCGTAGGCGACGTGTTCGGCGGATGCCACGTCGAACTGCATTCCTCTGGGGAGTACGTGGGTGGTGTCCTCCACGCTGTCGGACCGGCCGAGATACATGCCCCGGCTCGTCACGACCTCGAACACCACGTGCCGAGAGCTGTCGTGCCCAGGTGTCTCGTGCAGATTGTGTCGGGTGATGGTGAACTGATCGAACGCGACGCTGGCCCCCGGTTGCAGGCTGGCCGGCAGGTCGGAGGGCTTGGTGATGTCGCCGTGGTTATCGGGCAGTCTCACCGCCACGTAGACGCGGTGCGTGCGGTCGTTGAGCCGCTCGTAGGACTGGATGGCCCGATCGAGGCGCTGCACTTTGGCGCGGTCAGTGTCGACGAGCTGCTGGGCGTCGCCGGCGGCCAGGTGCAGCCGTTCGTTGATGCGCCGCCACTCGGTGGGGTCCTCGCTGCTAAGCATGCTGTTGATCGCCGCGTGCTGCGATGCCGGCGCCGAAGCCATCACCTGGTTCTTGACCGTCGAGCGGATCTTGCGCTGTCGGCCGCTGAGGATCTCGCGGAACTCCTCGCGCGCGGGTAGGTCACCCCGCAGTCGCGCGGAGTCGACGTGGCTCACGTCCCGTGGGGTGGCGCGATCGCGGTCGCGTGCTGCGCGGGTCAGGGCGGTGTCTTCGTCGCGCAGCTCGTCGGTGATCTGGTTGGCCAGGCGCTGGAATGAGCGCTCGGTCATCGCATCCTCAGCGACCTCGCGAGCAGCTTTCACATCACGTGCACCGATGGCGCCGCCCTCGACGTCGACGGCGACGGGCTGCTCTCTGTTCGGTCTGGCGGTCTTGGCGCCCACGCGGCCTCAGACTTCCGTAGCTAGATGGTTAAACCGCAGTGTATGGGCCGAACTGGACACCGCGGACGAACGCCATCAGGCCACCCGCGTCGTGGCGAAACGGAGGGAGGCGGCCCCGGACGGCTGTCACCAGCCGCCCGGAACCGCCTCAGGTGAAACCCTCACCCAACCCCTGTGTGCGTTTCGTGTCGACCACCGTAGCAATCCGCCCCGCCATCTGGCCGTATCGTGACGCCAGCATGCTTTCCGATCCCGCCGCCGCGGCGTGGGTTGCTGCCGGTCGGCCCGCCGTCGATGCACCTGCACCGGTCGACGGACGCTGCGGTCGATGCGGCGAAGACGGGCCGACGGTCACCAGCGCACGCATCATCTCCGAGAAGTTCACCGGATTCGACGCGTGGCCGTTCGGGTCGCGTCGGCTGTGCGTGCCCTGCGCCTGGGCCTACAGCCGCCAGCCCACCACCCAGCCGTCACTGCTGATCACCGACACCTCCGTCACGGAGTACTCCGCCGGCGCCGAGCTGGCCGCGGCCCTCACCTCGGCAGCACTGACGAGCACGCAAGCCGTGGTCCTGCCGACAGCGCGCCGGCGCCACATCCTGCCGACGGCTGAGTGGGGCCACCTCGCCACCGACGGCCTGGTCGTGGCGTGGGACATCGCCGCAGCCGACCGACTCACCGACCTGGTGTGGCTGCGCACCACCGTCGGCGCCACGTGGCCACAGCTGAACCATTCAGCTCCACCGTCACGGCTGCTGAGCGCCCAGCCCGCTGACCAGTGGACGCGCATCCTGGCCGCTTGGACGTCGCTGCAGCCTTGGCGCGCCGTCCCACCCCTGTGGGCGGCCGCCCGTGTCCTCACCAACCCGCCCCCGGCGCGAGTAGACCCAAAACCGCATTAGCTGGCCGTGGCAGCACCGGCCGCTACGCTTCCGGCCATGACAGCGGCCCTCACCCCCACACAGGCGTGGCAGGCCACCGTGCCCGAACTTCCTCCCGTCGACGGACCGCACGCGATCGCCGAGCGGCTGCTGCTGTTGCTGCACTACGGGATCGACTGGGAAACCAGCTGGGTCGCCGATCCCCGCTACCGCAAGACCTACTGGGATGAGCAGCTGCCCGGACGTGTTCGGCGTGCCGCTTACCGCGCCGACACCCTCGATCGTTGGTGGTCGGATGTGTCCGGACAGCTCGGCGCACCGGCGCCGCGGCAACGGGATCGTCGACTCGAACTGGCCACCCTGCTTCGCGAACCCCCACTGCCCGTTATCGCAGTACTACGCGACAGCCTGCCAGCACTGCTGCTGCGGGTCCGCATCATCGCCGAAGCTGTTGCCGACCAACGGAAAGCGGCACGCGGATGACTCTGCTGAGCGTTCAGTTCGACATCGACATCCTGGCTCAGTCCTCGATCGTGCACCGCGAGGACTACAGCGCCGTCGGCACCGACAACTTCGCGCTGTTTCGCCGCGAGAAGATCATCGGCCCCGCCGGCGAGGTGATGCAGGTGCCGATCGTGTCCGGGAGCAGCTTCCGAGGGATCCTGCGCCGCATCGGTGAGGCGCTGACCGCCGGCGTGCTCGACTACGAGGACACGGCATTGCCCATCCCGGCAGCGCACCTACTCACTAACGGCGGCCGGCTCGCCAAGTCCGCGCGCCCGCTCACCGACGAGGAAGAGCGGCGCCTCAAGACTCTTTTGCCCCAGGTCGCCGTGTTCGGCGGGGCAGCCTCGGGGCGCATCATGTCCGGGCTGCTCACCGTCGGCAAGGTGCTCCCCGAGATCGCCGAGCTGTCTCACCTGCTGCCCAGACCTGCCCGCTCGGTCACGCTGCCGGCTGTGCTCGGGGTCGCCGAGGAATCGTTTAGTCACCTCTCGGATCACCGCACCAGCACCGCCCAGTCCCCGAACGCCGATCTCGATGAAAACAGCAGTCCGCTGGGCCGTTTCGGTGTTGAGACTCTTCCGGCCGGCACCCGGTTGCAGAGCTGGGTGCGCCTCACCAACGCCACCGCGGCGCAGGCCGCCTTCTTCCGGGATGTCCTCGCTGAATTCGCCACACGCGGCCACCTGGGCGGCCGGATCGCCGCCGGCCACGGCCAGGTCAGCGCCACCATCACCGAAACCGTCCAGCGTGGCCAGCTTCCGGACACCGGAGTCGACTGGGCTGAGGAACTGGGCGCCCACCGCGACGAGGCGATCGCCGCGCTGTCCCAACTCAGCTGAACCGACCATGATCGCCCTACAGATCACCGCCACCACACCGCACGGAATCGTGCTGTCCCGCCCCTGGGGCGTGGCCTTCGACGGGCTGCTGGCCTCGGTGCTGTGGCATCGAAGGAAATGGGAAGCACGCAGTGTCGGTGAACATTTCACCTACCAGCACGACCAGATTCCCGAAGACCTCGACCTACCGTTGGCTCGTTGCGGTTCCCCCGACCATGACGACTGGCATTGGATGGCCACCTTTGCCGACCGGCATCCCCGCCCACACGAGATCCCCGATCCAGACATCCGCTGGCGCACCTCGCGAACCGACCGGTCGCGGTTGCAGCACCTCAGTCCGTCCATCGGCAGCCAGGCGGTCTCCGACAGCACCGGGCGCTACCAACGCCGCGTCGTCCCCGTGATGGCCCACCTGGCGACCACATTGACGTGGCGGGCTGTGGGCGATCCCGACCGCATCCGTGAGCTTCTCACCGACCTACCGTCCATCGGCAAGCACCGCGGTGTCGGTGAGGGGCTGGTCAGCCGCTGGGAGGTCGAGGAGACGCCCGACGTGCCCCCGTGGACGGCAGGCCACGAACACGAACCCGGTGTCCTTGGTCGCACCGCCCCGCAACGCTGTGTCGACTCCCGCGACGGCTGCACGGTCGGAGCGTTGGGGTCGGCCAGCATACGGCCGCCCTATCTGCACCCAATCAGCAGAACCGCGGCCTACTCGCCCGCCCGCTGATTCGACTCCCCAGCTGTGCAACTGGGCAGAATCGCCAGTTGCACACCCCGCGGTCAACGGCGCTTCTTGCGCTGCTCCTGCTGCTGGTTGGCCCGTGCTCGCTTGGACGTGTACTGCCATTGCGGCAGCTGCCATTCGTCCTGTTCAGCGTCTGGGGCCGGTGTCGGGATGGTAGGTCTCGGCGCACGCAACGCCGGCTGGCTCGGGTCCTGGCTGCTTGTGTCGACTGACGAGGCGCTTGACGGCGGGGCCGGCTCAACCTGCACGGGCGGCCGAGACCCTTCGGCGGTGCTGGCCTCGGGCGCGCTGACCGCAGCTGATGCCGGCAGCTGGTCAGGGTTGTCTGCGCCGAGTCGCGCAACGCTCACTTCCGGTGGTGCCGAGTGATACAGCGGCGTAGCCGGCGGCGCGGTGAAGATTGGGTTCTGCGCGAGCGATTGCTCGGCGGTGCGCCGTATCTGGCGCCGCATGGACAACCGCTTCATCAATGCCACGGCGTGAGCCTAGCCAGTCTGCCCGCTACCAGCGGCAATTCTCGCGAGCGCGGTGTCCGACAGGGCGGCGAGGTCGACATCCGGTCCGTCGGCCATCCACACCTGAGTGCGGCCGGTGGCCAGAAGATGGGCCGCGGGGTGAACGCGCCAGGCCTGCTGGCGAACCATGACGGCATGGGCGAGAACCTGTGCGTGGAAGCGGGTGGGGACGACCAGGTTGTCCACGGTGGCGCCGCGGCGGTGCATCTCCCCCAGGGCGCGCCGAGTCCCGTTGGTCACAGCGACCTGGCGCCACGGGCGCTGATGGATGGCGAGGACGGCAACGGTGTGCTGGTCGAGCCAACCCTGTTCGCGCCACACCGGCAGCACCGACTTCTCGTCGTCGATCGAGGCGAGCGCGGCCAGCGCATGCGAGTACTGCTGAGCGTTTCGCCGCTCTACCTCTGCAGGGCCGCACTGTAATTGGCGCAGTCGGTGCTTCGGAATTAACATGCGGCGCGACCCGTCCGGGGTCTTGGCCAGCCAGCGGCGCACCGTGGATGTTGATACGCCGGCGTAGTGCGCGACTGTCGCCACGTCCACCGCGCCGCGCGGTGTGGGGCCGTAGCAATCCAGCAGCATGGTGATGAGCCGCTGGCGTGTCCACCGCGGTCCGCGGGCCGGTCGGATCACCGCTGCGGCGCTCACTCAGGTATGCCTATGCCGAAGTCGTCGATCGTGACGAAATCCCAGCCTTCGACGTACTTTCCGTCGAAGAACGATGTCATCCAGTCCCGCAGGCCGCTGTCTCCGCCGTCTTCGTAGGCGCGCAGCATCGCCTCAATCTCCGAGGGGCTGATGGTAGTGGCAACGCGGCGGTCGCGGGCGTAGCCCTGGTCGGCGCCGCCAACGCCCTGTTCGCCGCTGACCCAGATCTTGCTGCCGCCCTTGAGCGCCTGACTGCCCTTGGCGCTGGCGCGGAAGTCGGCGGTGGCCGACCGGCGGCCCCTCTTCGTGGTGGTGACCTGGCGGGCGGCTTGGCGGATCGAGGCAAGGCGGCTGGGCGAGGGCTTCTGGGTACCGGCGGCCCAGCGGCGCACTGTGCCCGTCGACACCCCGAGGGATTGCGCTGCGGCGCGGGCGTCGACGGCGCCGCCGCGGGGGCCGCGACCGAACGCCGCCTGCAGCATTCCGCGCATGCTGGTGCCCTCGGTGGAGTCCCCTTCGGACTTGCCGGAGATTCGTCGATAGAAGGTATTTGACTGCGCGGCTTGTGCTTGCCGCAACGCCTGTCGCACTTCGGTTTTAGATGCCCCGAGGCCGCGGGCCGCGCGGTCGATGTTGACCGTTCCGTGAGCCACCGAGCCGTAGCCGGCCAGGTCGTTGCTGTCGATCCTGCTGCGCCGTCGGTTGTTCCGCGCCATCATGTGCTCCCGTCATCGCCAGCGCGGGCGGTCGCCCAGTCCGCTGCGGAAATCAGCTCGCGTTTGCCGCGGTAGTCGCGGCCGTTCAGGTAGTCGAGATGGTCGGCCAACAGAGCGGACCCTTCCGGTTTGTACTGCCCGAACCCGCGGCCGAACGTCGAGGGATCACCGGGCCAGGCGGAGACCGGATCGGGATCGTCGGAGGCGTACAGCACGGTGTCGGTGGCCACCGCCAACGGCCAGCGACCGCTCTTCTCCCCGATCTGCTGCAGTCGGTAGACGATGTTGGCCTTCGCCTTGGCCAGCACGTGCAGGCGCCGCTCCGGGCTGTAAGCGGTCTTGCCCTTGAGGTACTCGTCCGAGCCGATGATGCCGATACCGTGGGTGCGGATCACCTTGGCCTGGTTACGGGCCGCCTGGGCATCGGGGTCGTCGATGTCTAACGAGCTGCTTGCGTCGCGGAACCGCTCGTACCAGCCGAGCAGCACGCGGCCGTGCTGGGGCCAGGTCCAGGCCTCCAGGATCTGGGGTTGATAGCCCAGTGCGATCGCGCGCTCCATGGTCGGTGTGGTCACCCACTTGGGTCCGGTGAACTGAATTCCCCTGGGATTGAGGACATATGGCATACGCCAGTCGGAGCCTTCGGGGATCTCGGCGAGCCAGTAACCCGGCGTCTTGGCGTCGAACTCCGCGCCCTCGGGGTGATGCGTAGGAGATCCGATGGGCAGTTCCAGACCGGCGATGCCGGCCACGTAGGACCCTCCACGGTCGTAGGCGTGCAGGTACCGACGCTGGCTCTCATCCTCAGTAGGTGGTCGCGACCAGTCGAAGTCCGATTCGACGTCACCGATGCCGAACGGCGGCGTCGTTGTCGACGGCGCGAATACCACCGACCGCCACTCCTGAGGTGACCACTTCTTGGTGCGGGTCTGCAGCATCAAGTCGACAGCGGTCACGCCTGCGTTTATCTTCCAGGGGAACCGCAGCGCATCAGCCAGCAGCTGCAGTCGGCGCGCGAGCTGGGCCGGGGTCGGATCGTCAGCCAGGACTGGCATTTCGTCGGGGCTGGTGCCCATGCCGGGAACGAGGGCGATCATCACGCCCCGCTTGTCCTCGCGGTACACCCGCGTCCAGGTGCCGAGGCGATGGGCGGTGGGGTCCTCCCCCGCCCCACCCAGGCTCCATCCTTCGGCAACCGCCAGGGCCACGAAGTCGATGCCCTCGGTCAGTTGGCGTAGCGACTTCGCGCGGTCTCGCCGGCTGATGGCTTCGACGTCGATGCCGAACGCAGCGCAGGCATCTTCGGTGATCCAGATCTGGCCGGGTTCAGCGAATTTCGCGGTCAGCTGGTAACCGATGTGGTGGGTATAAGCCAGATCAGCGACCTGCCCAACATGTACGAGCGGCTCAGGGAACTCGATGTGCGAACCGTCGGGAAGCCACAGGCCATCGGTATGCAACACCGCGGCGGGCACACCACCCTCCGACGGTGCGTGCTCGACCGTCTCGACAGCCGGTTGTTTCAAACGTGCCGGTTCCTCATGCTGTTCGTCGACCGGCGGCTCGTCGTCCTCGGCGACCGGCGACGCGGGCTCTTCCTCAGCGCGGTGGTCATCCGCGACCACGGTGGGTTCCGGGGCCACTGTCCCGGCGTCGTCAGCCGGCAGGCTGGGCGCGGTGGCGTCTTCGGTCATGCCGAGGGCGCCGGTGAGCGCGGCGGCCACCTCGGACGTGGACTCGGCGAGCAGCACGGCAAGCACCGTTGTGTCGGTCAGCTCGACACGACGTGTAGCTGCCAGCCGTCCGAGTCGGGTATGCGTGTCCGCCAAATCAATTGGTGCGCCGGTAGTCTCATCACGCCCCGGCGTGTAAAGCATGTCGACGCCGCGGATGTAGACAGGCCAAGACCGGTATTCGCGCGAGATTCGCATCGCGGCACGACGCCCACGGAATCGCGTGTGTGCAGCGATCGCCGCGGTCCAGGCGGGTTGGAAGTGGTGCCTCCAGGCCTCCTCAGACCACAAGTCCGGATCGGCCAGCGCGGTGAGGTATTCGGCCGCGACGGACTCGACCAGATACTGCAGCGCCGTTTCGTCACGGAACGTTTCTCGGGCCTCCCGCAGACGGGTTGCCCACGCCTCCAGGACCCGGCCCTGCTGGGGCCACACGATCGCCTCGTCGATGGCGAGTTGTTCGATGCTCAGCCCGGCGCCGCCGTCGCGGATGTCCTTGGTCAGGCCGTCGAGATCTTCTGTGGTGAGCCACACCTGGACTGCGTGGTCGGGGCGCATCTGCGGATGCGGCAGCGGCAGCATCTCTGGCAGGTTCAGGCCGTCGCCGGCGGGCAGCGTCGCCCGCCACAGCCCGAAGGGCCGCTTGGATTCCGCAGCGCTGCCGGCCGCGGCCGCGGCTTCCAACGACTGGGGTTGGCCATGCCCCAGCGTGAGCATCCCTGCCGAGGCCAGCTGCGGGCACTGCTGAGTCAGGCACACCAGCTCGTCGGAGCGGACAAACTGCTGCTCTACCTCGGCCGACGAGGCGCACCAGGTCGGCTGGATCTCGACCTCGGGTTGCACCCACGCCGGCAGTGCGCCCGCGGCGGTGACCACCGCGCCGCGCCGTCCCGTTCGGGCGCGCATGATGTGGTCGCTCAAGACCGCGCCCGACGCCGCGGCGCCCGCTGCAGGCAGCACACCCAGTGCGGTGAACCACTGCTGCAGCCGCCTGCCGAGTTCGGCAGGATCATCGGTGGCCGCATGCTGGCCAGCCGCCAGCCATGGCTCGCGCTCGGCAAGCACTTCCACGCAAATCCGTTGCGCGCCCTGACCACGGCTGAGCATCAGCGCCTTCGTCGGCCTGGCGCTCAGCTCCCACCCTCGGGTCACCAACGGGGCGAGTGCTTGCCCGATCTGATCGGCGATCTCAACGTCCGCCGCCGCGGGCGCGCCCCCGAGCAGGGCGCAAGCCTCGCCGAGCATCCATATGCGCGCCGGCTCTGGTTCGCCCTCCCCGTCGACCGGAACGGGGCGCAGCCCGCCGCGCTGGTGCGCCCAGTCGATCAGCTTCTCGAGTTTGTCCACCGCGTCGACGGGTCCGGTGAGCCGATCGCCTCGCGCGTTAAACGATCCCGCCGTCGTGATGATGACGACGTGCCGCTCGACTCCCGCACCGATCACGACTGATCTCCGCCAGTGGGCCGGGCCGCGAGGTAAGGCCGGATCCGCGCGCTCGCTCCCTGCTGGGTCATACCGAGAACGGCACCGACCTCGGTGTAGGTCGCGCCGGCCGCGATCGCCGCGGCCGCGGCGGGACGCTCGTCGAGGCCGGCTTTGCGTAGCAGAGCCGCACGGGTGAGCTGAACACCTTTCGTGTCCGCTGCATCTCCCCGCTCGACGGCACGCAGCAGCCGTGTTCGTGCTGCAGGACTGACCTTGCGCCTGGCGATCCGGCGCAGCCAGACGTCGACCGCTGCCTCCAGGGATGAGTCGGCCATTCTTGCGGCGAAGTCGTCTGCATCGCGTTGCGCCGCAGCCTGAATCAGCGCGACGGTGGGATCGCCACTAGTCACGCGATCACGTCCGCGGCCTGCGTTCTGAACACGTCGGCGATGCTATCGACCGACCCTGACACGCACAAGCAATGCTTGTGCGTGCCCACAAGTGGCGATTGTGCCAGCAGTAGGCGCTCGCCCAGCTGACCCACTCTGTCAACTCGAACGTTTGTTCGACTAGGATGGTTGAGGTGGAAGAACGGCGGCTCCTCGGTCCGCATACGCAGCTGCGCAGGACTGCACACGGATGGGCCGAACCGCGGCCCACACAGTGCAGCGCCTGTGGAGCGAGCCTCGGTCCGCAAAGGACGCTCGTTGGGATCGCGCAATGCCGATGCGGTCAATCGCACCGGACCCACTTCTGCCGCTCGTGCGAGTTCACCCACTACTCACCTCCGCTCGGAGATGACTGTCTGCTGCTCGCGATGGATGAACGCAATCTGCGGGCGGCGGCGCGGCGCGAGCGTGTCGACGAGCCATGACGGAGCCGGAGTTCAGTCAGTGGCCGCAGTCGGGGCCATACCGGAACCTGTTCAGAGTGCATCGACACGTGTGGGTCGACATGATGCGGGTGTTTCCCGGCCTCGGGACGTGCTCGCGCCGGCAGGACGAGCTGCCGTTGTTCGTTCGCGGGTCAGGCTTGAGGATGGAGCCGTGGATGGAGGGCACCCTCCAGGCCTGGCTACGGCGTGCCGACGGCGGGTGGATCGCCTGGGTGTCCGTTCCTGTGGCCAGCGGTAACGGGGCGGCGCGCCTGATGCTTCAGCTATGGGTGGAACCTGCTGTGATGGTCACTGAGCGCCCGTGGTGACGTCTTGAGCTGCTCATTCCTTGTCCCTCAAGCGGTTCTCGGGTTCTGGTGTTGATTCACCCGAGCCCTCTTCGTCAAGTACTGCCACTGCGGAGGCTGCCAAGGCTCGTCGCTGTTTGGCCGTTGGCTTGTGGGCGCTGAGGGCGCGGAGTCCCGCTCATCGTCGACGGCCTCTGCGGCTGGCGGCGCGATCGTCTGTGCGCGGTCCGCCTCTGCGGCCGGCGCCAAGTCCGGGTAGGTCTCTGAGGGGTCTTCCACATCGCCGGGGAACCAGTCGGGCTGGAAGTCCTCCGCGCGAAGCGGGGCATCGGAGTCTGCGGCGATGCCAGTCACGGTGCCCTCCGAGACCTGCCGACGCTCAGCCGCCCGCTTCATCAGTGCCACCTGGTGAGGGTATCCAGGCTGCTGGACACGCGGTCGAATCGAGCAAGAGCACCCTGGCGCACGAATCAGCGGATGCGCTTGTTCGCCGAGGCCAGTAGGCCGAGAACGAGCGCGAGGTGCTCAGTGTCGGGTTTGGGCCGTTGGGCGCGGTCGGCGGCGCTGAGGCCGCCGGGCGCCGGCAGGAAGACCTGGGGGCGGCCGACGAGTCCGCCGAAGCGGCCTTGGGTCACAGCTTCCATGCCGCAGGAAAACAGTTCGGTGTGGTGTGTGCCGGCGTAGTCCTTGCCCATGTAGCGGTCGGCAAAGCCATCGCTGACCGTCATCTCGGAGCGTGCGTAGCGTTCGGGTGCCAAGCCGGCCGTGCGCCGACGCAGGAAGGCTTTCGTGGCGGTTGAGATCTCCGGGTTGCGGTCCTCCATGCGATGGCCAAGCTCATGGGTCATTGACGAAGCGTCGCTGAAGGTCAGTTCGGCGCTGATTCCGGTGACCTCCGTCGTGACCCGCTTTCTGGGGCCTTTGACGTACATGACCTCGTAGGGTTCTCCACCGTCTTTCGGGATGGCGGTGGCGTACTCGACGGTGGCGTATTGGCGGCGGTTCTCGTTGTGCTGGGCGACCAGCTCGCCGACTTTGCGTTCGTTGTCGGGAGTTCGCGGCACGAATGCGTTTTCAGCGCTGTAGCGGTCGCGGATCGAGCCGGCGCCGCGGGCCATGTCTGCGGGCGAGTCGATGAAGTGGTTGAACCGGAACCGGCCGTACTCCATCGCATCCTTGAGATCAAACACTTCGGTGCGGGTGCGGCGGCTGCGCTGCCGGGCGCCGGCGGTGTAGTGGGCGCGGGCCTTCGACCGTTTGGCGAGCATGTCGCCGAGACTGTTGGCGTGCTCAACCATCTCGTCGGGATACAGCGCCGTGGTGGCACTGAACATCGCACGGTCGGCGCGTGTCATCTTGGCGGTGTTGGACGGCACGAACGCCATCGCCGCCGGGCCGCCGAAGCTGCGCTCGCGGGACAGCTCGTCGTAGTAGATCTCTCGGGCGATCTGGGCGCGCTGCTCGTTGATGTCTTTGGATCGGTCGCCTGCGCGGCGGTAGACGGCCATCTTGTCGGCGGAGTACGCGTTGCGCGCTTCGTCTAGTGCTGCCGCCCCCTCGGCGGTGAACGCGGCTCCGTCGGCGGTGAGGTAGGCGCTGGAGCCGTTCTTGGTCTCGCGCCACCGTGCCTCGATCTGTTCGAGTTCAGCTGCGACTGCGGCAGCTTCGGCCTCAACAGACGCGTCGTCGAGGCCGCGCTCGGCGTAGGCGTTCTCGATTCGTTGGCCGGCGACGTCGCGCACGACGGCACCGTGATCTAGGACCGCGTTGAGGTAGGCGTCGTGAACGTCTGGGTGGCTGCTGCGCTCAGGGTCACGCAGCGCCGCGAGGGCCGAGTCGACGGCGGCCGCGGTCGTGGCGCGACGGTCCTGCGATGTGATCGAGTCCGTCTGTACGGCGGCTTCCGATTCGCACAGTTCATCGGCCGCGGCCGCGGCCTGGCGGGCGGCGTAGCGCATGCGTTGGTAGGCGCGGCGCCGGTCGCCTCGGGTGCAGGGGCAGCGGCGGCCGCCGTCGAGGACTGCGCGGCACATGTCAGTAGATGACGGGGCTGTTGGTGCCGGGGCCGGGCTCGTAGGTCATGGCGGCATCGAGGGCGTCCCAGCCGGCGTCGGAGAGCCGGCCTCGGCCGTTGCCGGCGACCAGCATCGCGGCGGCGACATCGGCGAGGGTGTCACGGTTCGCGGTGAATACGTAGTCGACATTGGGTTCGGCCACGCGCACGCTCTTGGGCATGCTGCCGGCCAGGATCTCGCGGACGATGGCGACGAGGGAGGGATCGCCGCCGAGGAGTCCGTTGGCGACGCGGCCGGGGTCGTCGGGTTGGGGGCGCTCCATGGCGCTGTAAGCGATCACGCCGCGGTCGGTGCGGAATGTGATGGTGGTGGGGGCCATTCGGGTTCTTTGTCTCCTGTGCCGCGGCGGTTACTGGTCGAGTTCAACGAAGACGCGTGAGTGGTGGCCGGGGTGGGCGTGTGAGCCAATTGGCGGGGCGCACCGGCGTTGAGGTCTGGGGCTGAGAGGTCATGGCGCACTTTCGGTTCGGGGCGGCGCGCTTCATGGCGCGCGGAGGGCAAGTCCGTTGGTGGCGGCGGTGAGGTTGTGGCGCAGTGTCGTCAGCCGCGCCGCGAGGTTGGCGTTGAGGTCGGTCAGTTCTCCTGCTGCCGCACCGACTGCGCCGGTGTGCAAAGCGTTGCCGGCGGCGTCGACGTGCAGTTGCCGCACAGCGGCGTCGGTGATGCGCAAGCTGCTCTGCTGCAGCGCGACGATTTCGGCGTGGATCGCGTCGACCGGGATCAGTGCTTGGCGGTAGTCCTGCAGCTGGCGCACCAGCGCGACCAGGGTGGTCCAGGCGTCGTCGGCGGCATCGGTGATCTCGGTGTTGCGGCGCGTCACGACGTCGCCGGGGTCCTTGGTCGCCGGAGGTACGAGGTTGGCGCGGGCGCGCCAGATGCGGTGCGCTCGTCGATAGATGTCGGAGAGCGTGCGGTCCAGGTCGATGCGGACGCGGTGGACGTCGAGCAGGTCGCTGCGCCACGCCGGGCTGGACCGGATGTCGCGGCCTAACAGGGTGGCCACCGCGACGAGGTGGGGTTCTCTCCACACCAGTGCCGCTCCCCCAGGCTGTATTCGCGCCAGCCAGGTTCCGTGCCATTCGCGCCGCAAGGCCTCGCCGTTGGCGTAGCGGTCGAGTTCCTCGGGTACGGCCGGCCAGTCGATGGAGGCCGCGTCGAGGGTTTCCAGTTCGTCTTCGGAGTACACCCAGTGCGGTGCGGTGTCCGCGCGTCGCCGCGCTACCCCAGCGGTGAGTGCGGCCGCGATGAGAACGATTCCGATGTATCCGAACGGGTTGGAGGCGGCGAGGGTTTCGGCCATCGCGGTATCTGGATGGTTCCACCGATGCATGGTCATCAGTACGGCTGCCATCACGGCGGCGACGGGCGTTCCGTACTTG
Organism: Mycobacterium sp.; assembly: GCA_020439025.1. Taxonomy (GTDB): domain Bacteria; phylum Actinomycetota; class Actinomycetes; order Mycobacteriales; family Mycobacteriaceae; genus Mycobacterium. Next base: position 30,134 of record JAGQTO010000124.1, read on the forward strand.
GCGAGTGGTATGACGACGCGGGCGGTGCGGGCGATCTCGGTCCAGATGACGTCGCGGCGGTGCCGGGTGGTCATCTGCTCGGACTCGATGATGTTGCTCAGATCGTCGCCGTGGGACCGGGCTTTGAGTTGCAGATCGGTGGGCAGGGCCTCGATGTCTACTGCTTCTGAGCGCGGAAGGGCCGCCATGATCTCGGCTGCGGTGTACGCGTAGTCCAGGGGTGCGCGGACGGTGGGGTCGATGGATGGGGGCGCCGGCGCTGGGCGGCTGGCGGCGTAGTCCTGGCTGGCCATCCAGTCCGGGTCAGATGCCGGGTCGGCGAACTGCTCGGTGCCCAAGTCGATCCCCTCGTCGCGATGTGTGTACTCACTATCGGCGCTGTGAGCGACACGGCCGGGAATCGCTTTATCGGCAGTGGAACCGGGACGTGGGCGTTCGGTGTGGGGAACTTATCCTCGGCCCCGTTCGAGGGGTTCGGTGTCCGGGTAGATCTCGCGGCCGCCGTTGTAGTCGCGGGCGATCACGGCCAGTTGTGCGACGAAGGCTTCGGTGACGAACTGCGCGATCGTGTAGCGCCGCCCGGTGACTCGGCGCACGATGCGTACCGCGGCGCGGGCGCGCTGGTGCAGCTCGGCGGGCACGTTGAGCTTGCTGAGTCTGCTGGCGTCTGCAGCCGGTGCGTGGTGGCCGTTGTCAGGCATTGATGGCCGCGGGGCGGAACATTCCGTGACTCTTCATGTGCGCGATGACGTTCTCGTAGTCCCTGCTGACGTCTTTTGCGCGGTACCCGTACAGCGGGACGGGCCGGTAGTTGGTGTAGGCCTCGTCGACGATCGAACTGCGGCGCACGGCCGGGGTCACCTTGTCCCCGAAGCCTTCAACCAGGTACTCCATCTGCTGCTGATAGACCGTTCCGCTGGCCGGCACGGCGCACGGCACGATGGCCAGCAGCGGGATGTCGATCCGGAAGGTCTTTTTGACGATCGCCAGTTCGCGCAGCAGCGCTTGAATGCCCTCTGATTCCTTGCCTGCGGGCTTGGTGCAGGTGATGAGACCCCACGAGCCTTCAGGGCCGTCCTCGTCGACGGAGGACGCGATCAGCGCTGCGGTCACCAGTGCGCTGTTGGATCCGGGTGAGTCGATCAGGGTGACATCGACCGAAGTGGCGGCTTCGAGGGCGTCGCGTAGGCGCATGACTCCCCCGACGACGGCGGGCAGCTCGACCATGAGCTTGTCCAAAGTGGATCGCGCCGCCGGCACGATGGTGAGGTTGTCGATGAGCGCGTCGGGGTCGTCGCTGAACAGCAGATCTCCGTCTTCGGTGTAGTCGATGATGCGGGCGGGACGCTCGATGTCGTTGATGGTGGCGTCCAGGCGCAGGACGTCGGCGATGGTGGTGCCCCCGATGTCGGGGTAGCCGAGCCAGGTCGTCGCGTTGGCCTGCGGATCCAGGTCGATGACCCGGACGCGTAAGCCGGATGCGGCGAGTTGGACTGCGGCGGTGACGACGGTGGTGGTCTTTCCGACGCTGCCGGACATGTTGGCGACCGTGTAAGTGGACATCTAGGGGGCTCTCCTGTCGCTGGTGGTGCGGATGGTCGATGCGGTATTCATCAGGGGTGTGGATGGTGCAGGTGATGCACGGTGCATCACGCGGGGTTGGCGGTGCTGGTGATGCACGGTGCATCACGCGGGGCTACTGGGATCGGTGATGCACGGTGCATCACCGGCCACCGGCCTCGGTCAGGCGTCGGTTCTCCCACTCCGTGGGCTGGTAGCCGACCCGTTCGGTCAGCATTTCGAGGTGGGTGATCGCGTCGTCGTCCCATGCACCCTTGAGTTCGGCGGTGTGCAGTTCCGCCGAGGCGACGGCGAGGTGCCAGGCGCGGGTGTTGCGGGCCTTCTCCCCCGTTCCGTCGACGCTGGCGTCCCAGTCCTTTAGGAGGGCCTTCACCGCGGAGGTCTGACTGCGGGCGCTGACCCCCGACAGACACTGGCGGACGAGGACCTTGAGGAGGTCTGCGTTGCTCGGCGGGTGGTTGATGAGTCCGGCGCAGGCGTCTCGCCGGCGCGCCTGTGCGGCCTTCGCCGCGGCGGCGTCGGCGCTCTTCTGCTCGGCGAGGGCCGCAGCTTCAGCATCTGCGCCAGCATCCTCGCCGGAGGTGTCCTGCTCCCCCGCCGCCGCGTCGTCATCGGGCACTGTTGCGGGGTCGGTGGCGCGATCGGCAGCGGGCGGTGCCGGCTGCGCGTCGCCTGTCTCGGTCGCGATCGGCGCGGGCTCCGCGGCAGCCGGCTGCGGTGCTGTGCGGCGGTACAGATCGAGCTGCCCGGTGTGGGGGTTGATGACCCCGAAGGCGTCAGCGGGGTCGTTCAGGGCGTCCCGGCTGATGCGGTGGTCGTAGAAACTGGGCCCGAGTTCGGCTTCCGGATCCTCGACGATTGCCACCCCCAAGGCCTCGGCCTCACCGCGAGCCACGCGTTCGGCGTTGACGCGTTCGGCGGCGCTTTTGCCGGTCCAGTCCTTCTCGACGACGAAGCGCAGCGCGGCGATCTGCTCACCGCGGCGCTGATCGGTGTCCTGCTCGGGATCCTTCGTCTTCTGCCAGCGCCGCGGCGGGCCGTAGGGCAGCAGGTTGGCGAAGTGCGCCGCCTCGGTGACTTTGAGGTCGCCGGCCTCGACCGCGGTTCGGACTTCGGGGGCAAGTAGGAGCAGTGCCAGGCGGCGCGACACGGTGGCTTGGTCGACTCCCAGCCGTTCGGCGATCGCGCGTTGGGATAAGCCGATCTCTGAATAGCGTGCGAACAGGTCAGCTTCGGCGAGTTCCGAGAGGTCTTGTCGGCCAAGGTTTTCGGTGGCCATCGCGTCGAGGTCGCCGTCTTCGGCCATGATCGAGTCATCGACGACTGCGGGAACGGTGTCGCGCCCGGCTTCCAGCGCCGCGGCGCGGCGACGGTGCCCATAGACCAGAACGTACTTCGCTTCTGGGGAAATGTGTTGCGCGGCAGTGGGTCTGGCAGCAGCGAATGAGTCTCGGGGTACGACGAGCACAGGCAGGCGGACGCCGTTGGTTCGGACCCCGTTGAGCAGTTCCTCCCATTTCGCGTCACCGGGCTGCGGCTGCGATCGGGCGTCGTCGTTGAAGGGGTGGGGTGCGATCTCGGCCACGGCGAGGTTAACGACGCGGTGGGCCTCGTCGGCGGCCACGGCGGACATTCCGCCAATCAGTCCGCTGGCTTCGGGTGTGGGTTCGTCAGCGGGGGCGGGGGAGAGGTTCGTCTCGGTGTCCGCATCGCCGCCGGCGAACTTGGCGAATCGGTTGGCTGTCTTGCGCTTACCGGCGGCCTTGACCGGGCGGCGCGTCGACCGGGTGGATGTGTCGGTCACGAGTGTGACTCCTTCCTGAATACCGGTATAAGAGTATTTGTTGACCCTGACACCGCCAAGAGATTGCGCGGCGTGTCGGCCCAGAAGCGTGATGCACGGTGCATCACCGTGACAGGGCCAATACTGATAGCCGTCACTGTGACGAAACGTCACCACTGTGACGGATGGGGCGGCGCCAGGCCGATGGGGGAGGGGAGGGGTCGATCTGGCCCGCCTTGGAAGGCAGTCTCTCACCGCCAACGGACACCGGCCACTAATCGCCTCGCCGAGGAGCCGTGTGGGACCGCCCGACCGCACGCTGGATGCCGCCTATGTATGTATGCGTTCGGCGCATATGCGCATATGCGCCGCGTATGCGCCGAGCTGTTGAATATGCACTCAGCGCAGATTAGTGCGCGATGCCCCTATCAGTTCAGGGCAGACTGATAGCTGGCTGATGCGGCGCGTAGAGCTATCGACCGTATCGGCTAGCGGGGTAAGCAATCTATTTGCCGTGTCCTGCTTGTGTGCTCTACTGCGAGCGCACGGGCAAAGACCCAGCAAGAAAGGGGTGAGTCACGATGGCCACGACGGAATCGGAGAGCGTCGGCGGCGCCCTTGTCCAGGAACTTTCCAAGAAGATGTTGGACCAGGACGAGAAGACAGCCACCACGCTCCGCCTCAAACGCTCCACCTTGAAACGGCTCAAGGCCCAAGAGCAACGATGGAATACGTCGATGTCGCTGATCACCGAGCGTGCGCTGGAGCCCGTGCTCGAAGAATTGGAGAAGGCCGCCCCACCCGTTAAGGGCGGTGACGACGATGGCTAGGTTCGAGGCAGTGGAGGTCACCGCACACCAGGCCTGGTTCCTGGCCGAGCATCTCGGCGCCGGAACCTATCCGTGGAAGCTCGCGATCACGGCCCCCTACGTCGACCCCGGCGAGCGCGCACCGTTCAACGAACGGTGCCTGGCCGAGCTGACTGAGATTGGCGTCATCGACGACCAGGGCCGCGTGAAACCCTCAGTGGCCGAATCCATTCGGACCATCTGCCAGGCCACCCAATGGCTGGAATGGTTCACGATGATTGACCCCGATCAGATCCTGCGCGGCGTCCTCGCTCGCGTTTCGCCGCCCGAGGTGGTCGTCGCCTTGCGATACGCACAGATGGTCACCTTCACCCCGCTGCAGCTGACCCACAGCGAAGCCATCGTGCCCATCATCAGCGCCGGCCTGCCCCAGGATCAGCCGCCGGCCCGGTTTGCCGAGTTCGAGTTGCGGATGGACATCGGCAAGCAGATCGACGAGCGCATTGCCCGTGGCGCCGACATCATGGAGACCCTGACCGATCTCGGCGTTCCTGAACGTGACGCCGAGATCATGGAGCTGGCCCGTACGGGCGATCGGATCACTGTCGAGCTGACCGCGCATGACGCCATCAACGGTGCCCGGCACCAGACCGACGTCAGTGTCAACCTGATCAGCACCGAGGTGGGACTGATCCTGGTAAGCCCCCCGTCGGGGGAGCCGCGTGACGGCGGCAACTCGATCTTCGCGCCTGGCGAGCCATTCGCCATCTCGATGGCGGTGCGTGACCTCACCGACCGATTGCCCTCGGGCACTTGGTTTCCCAACGAGAACTACGACATCTGACAATCGAATCGAAACGGAAAAGCGAACACGATGAGCACACCATCTGACTTCTTCTCTTCAGACAACGAGCCCGACAAGAGCGCCGAGGAAACCACCGCCGCGGTGAACAAGTTCGAGGGCGAGCGCCGCCCAAACACCCCTGCGCCCACCGAAACGGGGGCGCATCGGCAGGCCGCGCCCACCACACCGCCATCGCCGCCTTGGGGCGCTTCGGTCCCCGGCGCCGCGCCGCACACTCCGCCGCCCGCAGGAGCGGCACCGTCCTCCCCGGATCCCTTCGGGGCACCGCAGGAACCCGCGGGGCCGCTGCAGTCGCCCTCGGGGCCACCGCAAGAACCCGCCGGACCGCTGCAGTCGCCCTCGGGGCCACCGCAAGAACCCGCCGGACCGCTGCAGTCGCCTCAGGGACCAGCCCAGTCGGCGCCGGGCCAGGCACAGTCGGCGCCGGGCCAGCATTCCGCCCAGCCACGCCACCAGCAGCCATCGGCGGCCACGACGCCGGGGGCGCCGCGAGGGTTTCAGAGCCGTCGCCCCGACGGACCTGACATCACCGAACAGACCACCATCATGTCTGCCGGGGCGATCGCCGCAGCCCGTGAGCAGGCGGCCCAGGATCCGGGAGTGGGTGACTTCTTCGGGCCTCCGTCAGGATCGAATAGGGCTGTCCAGCAGGGGGAGTGGTCGCCGCAGCCGGAACCCCGCGGCCCGCAAACGGGGTCACAGCCGTTGTTCGATGGCCCCATCGGTGGGGCGGGGGAGCCGTTCATCGGCGGCTCCGGATACGCCGGCGGCGACAACCCCGACCACTTCGCCGCCGAACAGCGCCGCGTCGGCACCGGTTGGCGTAAAGCCGTCGCCGTCATGACGTTCGGGCTCATCAAGCCCGGCCCGAGCGCCAAGCAGCAACACGCCGAGGAGCAGATCCGGCGAATCCGGGCGTCCCTCACCGACGTCTACGTCGTCGCCTTCGTCAACAGCAAGGGCGGAGTGGGCAAGACCACGATGGCGGTGTCAGCGGGCAATGCCATCGCCCGCGAGCGCGGCGACCGAGTGATCGTCGTTGACGTCGACACCGACCTGGGCAACCTGTCTGCCCGGTTTCACGAGAACGGCGGCCCCAAAGCCAACATCGAGGCGTTGTCGTCATTGCAGAGCGCCGGGAGCTACCAGAACGTGCGAGTGTTCACCGTCCAGAACGACGACCGCCTGGAAATGCTTTCCTCCCAGAACGATCCACGATCGTCCTACCGGCTCAACATCCAGGACTTTGAGTCGGCGATGCGGATCCTGCGGGCGCATTACAACGTAATCCTGCTGGACTGCGGCACCTCGATCACCTCAAACCTGTTTCCGGCGATCGCCAGGCAAGTCGACTGCTTGGTGGTGGTCTCCTCGAACGACGCTCCCGGCCTCAACGGCGCGTGGCGCACCTTGTCCTGGTTGCAGGCCCACGGATTCAGCCGTCTGCTCCCGCGCACCGTCATCGCCCTGAACGCCAACAGCGGCGACAAGCCGGCGGTCGACATGAAAGAGGTCGAGGCGAAGTTCCGTGAGCAGGTCCAGGAAGTCGTCAACGTCCCCTACGACAGGCACCTGCACGAAGGCGGGTTCATCGACTTCCCGAAGCTGGCCAAGAAAACGCAGAAGGCGGTGATGGAGCTGGCCGGCTCAATCGCCCAGTACTACCCGACCCGCCAATCACGTCAACGTCCTGAGGAATTGGGGAGCTACTGACCATGGATCCTGCCGCTGCTACTGGGCAAGTCCGCGTCGCGATCATCGGAGACGGCGCGGCTGCCGACCTGGCACTGCCCACCACGCTCGCGATCCGCGAGCTGATCCCGCGGATCCGCGCCACGCTGGCGTCTGGACGCGACGACGACCCCATCACACCGCCGAGCGCCGCTGACGGCACGCGCCCCTATTCGCTTGCGCCACTTGGGGGTACACCGTTCAGCCTGGACGCCACCCTGGAAACGCTGTCGATCGACGACGGCGAGCAGCTGATCCTGTGCAAGCTGCCGCCAGGCCCAGCCGCCCCGCCGGTCGTCGAGGACATCGCCGACGCCTCAGCGATCCACTCCGCCCGACAGTTCCAGCCGTTCACCCACGAGCTGTTGCCCATCGTCGCCCAGGTGCTCGTCTTGATCTTCGGGGCATTGGTGTGCGCGCTGGCCCTCGACGGCTGGCACCGCGGCTTCCAATGGTGGGCCGCGGGGGCTCTGGGCGCACTGGCGATCGTCTTCATGGCGGCCACCGTCCTGCTGCGCCGCCGCGGTGCTGTCACGGCCGCCGGCCGCATGGGAGTGGCCACTACCGTCCCTCTGGCTTTGGCTTTGGCCGCGGCCTTGCCTGGTGATGGCGCCGCTCCGCGAGTGTTCCTGGCAGCAGCGGGCCTGGTGGCGTGGTCGCTGCTACTGCTGGCGATCACCAGCACCTGGGTAGCGACGTACACCGCGATCATCGCCGTGAGCGTCACCGTGGCGATCGCCGCCGGCGTGCGCATGTTCGCCCACCTGCCCTACCTGTCGCTGGGGTGCGGAGTGCTGGCCATCTCTCTGCTCATCGCACTGAACGCACCGACCGCCTCGGCGGTGTGGGCGCGGTTCCCGCTGCCCAACGTGCCCGCACCCGGCGAGCCCACGCCCGCGCCGTCGTCGCTGGCCGAGATCGAAGACCTGCCACGCAAGACGGCCACCAGCGCCTCCTACCAGAGCGGGCTGATCTCGGCGTCGGTCCTGCTGGCTGTCCTCGGGTCGGTGCTGGTGTTGTGGCTGCCCGATGCGCCGCCCCTGCTCGCGTGGTGGTTGGTCCTCGCGACCATCACGGTGACCGTGATGCGTATGCGGATCTGGGATTCCGCGATTCCCGCATTGTGGTTCCTCGCAACGCCTTTCCTTGCCGCGCTCGCGTTGACGATTGCCTTCACCGCCAGTGGGCATCTGCTGGCCGGGATCTACGCCGCCGCAGCCGTCGCCGGATTGACCGTGCTGCTGCTCATCGCCTCGCAGCTCAAGCCACGCGATCTGTCCATCCCGGCGCGCCGGCGCCTGGATCTGTTTGAGAACACCTTGCTGGTCACGATCCTGCCCGCGATGTTGTGGCTGGTCGGTCTGGTCAGCCTGATCCGCAACCGGGGAGCTATCTGATGATCCGACAGTTCACGTCGGTGGCCGCGGCGGTGGCACTTCTGGTGCTGTGCTCACCACCGCCGCCGGCGCTGGCGCTGACCATTCCCGAAGTCGACCCAGCCGCGCTCCCGCCCGACGGCCCTCCTGGGCCGGCCCAGGAGATGCGTCAGAACTCCGAGAAGTGCGCGTTCAACGGAGCCCTGCCCGGCTTCGACCCAGCTGCAGTACCGCCCAGCCAGGCGATGCTCAATCTCCCAGAGGCCTGGAAGACTTCGCGCGGCAGGGGAGTGGCGGTGGCGGTCATCGACTCGGGTGTAACGCCGCAACCGCGCCTACCTAACCTCAATCCCGGCGGCGACTACATCGACCCCTCGGCCAACGGCCTGGTCGACTGCGACGGACACGGCACTGCGGTCGCCGGCATCATCGCCGCCCAGCCTGGCCCGGACGGCTTCTCCGGTGTCGCACCGGAATCCTCGATCGTGTCCATTCGCCAGAGTTCGGCCCAGTGGTCGCCGAAGATGCCCTCAGGGGAAGACCCTCAGCGGGCCAAGACCGCCGGTGACGTTGCCACCTTGGCGCGGGCGATCCGTCACGCCGCTGACATCCCCTTCGTGCGGGTCATCAATATCTCCCTGATCGACTGCATCGCCCAGTACAAAGAGGTCGACCAGGCAGCGCTGGGCGCCGCGATCCGCTACGCGGCGATCGACAAGGACATCGTGGTGGTGGCCGCGGCCGGCAACACGGGCGAGAGCAACTGCGAGAGCAATCCGCTCACCGACCCGAATAGCCCTGAGGATCCGCGTAACTGGGCTGGCGCCACCACCATCTCCACGCCGTCGTACTGGCAGCCCTACGTCCTGTCGGTGGCCTCGCTGACCCCCGAAGGGCAGCCGTCGGGTTTCACGATGGCAGGTCCATGGGTCGGCGTCGCCGCACCCGGTGAGCAGATTGTCTCGTTGGGCAACGCACCGAACTCCGGACTGGTCAACGGTCAACCCTCTAACAAGGAACCCTTGGTGCCGATCAACGGCACCAGCTTCGCCGCGGCCTACGTCTCCGGAATCGCCGCACTGGTGCGCTCGGAGTTCCCCGACTTGACCTCGCGTCAGGTGGTCAACCGGATCGTCTCCTCGGCACACAATGCAGCACGCGCACCGTCAAATTTGGTCGGCGCCGGCGTCATCGACCCAGTGGCGGCCCTGACCTGGGACATCCCTGAAGGGGAAACGGTCCCGGCCAACATGCCGGTCGTGCGGGTGGATCCTCCTCCACCACCGCCGCCAGACAACCGCTTACCCCGCATGATTGCGCTCGGTGCCGGCATCCTGGCCGTCGCAGCCGCCGTCATCGCCGTCACCATGATTGGAATGCGCCGTGGCAACAACAGTTGACCGCCGCCGGGGGCTGCGTCTGGCTCCCGCCGTCCCGAGCTGGCGGCGAGTGACCACCCTCGTCTCACTGCTGCTACTGGGGTGGGCGGCCCTGCTGCCCGCAGGGCAGCGGCCGCTGTGGTGGCATTACGCGATCGGTGTCGCACTGATTCTGGCGTTCCTCGGTTCCTGGCACGGGCAGCACGTCTCCACGACGGTGCGTCGATGGGCACCGGTGTCGGTGTACAACCGCCGGCAGCGCACACGACGCGTGCAGCCCGGCCGCCGCCGCGCCGCGGACAACGCCGGCGACCCCGCCTCAACAGAGCCTCGATCAAGCTCACTCGAGGCCCGCATCGTCATTCATCTGCGCCCACACCCGCATGCGATGACCACTCCGGGTGACACCACCGACCAGCTGCCGTGGCAGTTCGTCACGAGCTGGCTTCACCGCTACGGTGTGCGCGCTGACGTTTTGACGGTCGCGGCGGTGACGCGCACCCCGCCCGCCAGCGGCCTGCGTACGGACTCGGCCGCACTGCTGACGGGCCTGGCTCCTCAGCATCGCGACACCTGGCTGACGTACACGCTGCGCGCCGAAAGCAACGTCGCCGCGCTGACTGCACGGCAGACCACTATGGGCAGCTCTGAGGAGGACTCAGAAAGCACCGGCCCGCAGCGGGCGGCCCTGGCGGACACGGTGGCCCGCCGCTTGATCGCCGAGCTGCGTGAGCGTGGGTGGCTGGCGACACTCTCAGACGACGATGGCCACAAGCTGCCTGAGTTCGTACCCCCGTCCGCCGCAGTCCGCCGTGAACACTGGACGGGCACCGAGCACACCGACGGGTTCCGGGCGGTCTACGCGGTCGATCCGGGTCGCCTCGTCGAGGTCCTGCAGACACTGCCAACGGTGGCGACCAAGGCCACCTGGGTGGTGCTCACCGTGCGTACCCCGGCAGTGCAACCGGCCTCGATCGAGGCATCCGTGGGCATGATCACCAGTGCCAAGCCGACACGAAACCCCCTGCCGGGTCTGGAGGGATTCCATGGCCTGCACCGCAAGGCCGCTCCGGCGCTGTCGGTGACCGGGTTCCAGCACGACGATTTCGACCTGCCCACCTCGGGAGTTGACTGGGACGCGCTCACGCAGTTGTCGTGGCCCACGGCCGCGGCCGGGGTGCCGATCGGCTTCAATCGCCACCGCGAGCCGGTGTACCTGGGCCTTGCCTCACCGGAGCCGGTACGCATCACCGTGACGGGCACCGGACAGTTTCACCAGGGCATCGTGTCCCGACTGGCGCTGTCGGGACTGCCGGTGGCGGTGTACACCGCGGATCCTCGCCCGTGGACGACGCTGGTCAACCACGGAGCCCCGGAGCAGTTCGCGATTCGGCCGCCGGCGCCGGTGCCCGGTTCGATCGTGGTCACTGACGGCAGCATCGACGCACCGTCGGGTCCGATCGCGGTGACGCTTCGACGCCCGCAATCCGCGCAGGCTCCGTCGACGACGATCGTCATCACCCAGGACGGCGCCCGCGCGAACCTGTTCCATTTGACGACTGGCCACGGCCGCCAGCTCCTCAGCACCCGACTCGTCGACCAGGCACCGCCGAGGGTCTGAAGACTGCTGCGCGCCGTCTTTCACGGGTCTCATCTCGAAACGAATGTGGGGCGGTCACCGAATTCGGTGACCGCCCCACATTTGTGGTGCCAGGTTCAGGCGCTCAGCCCCACTTGGCGCCTTGGTGGGCGTCGCGGCCCATCATCTGGTTGGTGTTGTCGTCGTAGGCGGTCGCCATACCGCGCAGACCGGTGATGGTCTCCTGCAGCGCGGAGTTCCACTGCGCGATCCACTGGTTGACGGTCATACCGGTCGGCCCCTGCCAGGCCGCACCCAGAGCGGCCTGCTCGGCTTCGACGTTGCCGCCGAGCGCGTCGAGGGAGGTGGCCTGGGTCTGCATCTGCCCGACCACTTCCTTCATGCCGGGGTAGTTGTACAGGATCTGCGACATATCGAATGTTCCTTTCGGAGAAGAGGTTTAGGTGGGTTGTCTACGCGCGGATGGAGATGTCGCCGCCGTCGGAGATGGGCACCGACTGCAGGTTGGAGGCGCCCAGCGAGTCGGTGGACGTGTAGTCAGTGCCGGCCTCGCCGACGTTGACGCCGGCCATCTGCAGCAGGCCCTGCAGCTTGGTGGAGCCGTTGACGAATCGTGCGTGGGACTGCTGGAACGCCAGGCTGGCCTCACCCTGGTTCATAGCCTGGGCGTAGGCCGCGGTGCCTTCGGCCTGGTGCAGCACGTTGACGAAGCTGACCGTGGCGTCCTGCACGGCGGCCGAGGAGGACGCCAGCTGAGCGGTGTTCGCGTCGAGGAAATTCGACATAAGGATTGCTCCCTTTCGTGTGAGTTGACTATGCGTTGCTGTTTCGTGTGTTCAGTTTGGGCTGAGTTGATCCCGCAGAGAGGGGTGATGTCTGTCAGCGGGTCATCGCGTAAGCCCCCCCATCGCTGTCGGCGTCGGCGGCGTCGTCGCCGTCAGCGTCTTCAGAGTAGGTAGTGACTTGCTGAGATCCCTTGCTGCGGCGGTTGTTTGCGCCGGACCCCATCATGCCGCTGCCGCCAGCGCCTGTACCGCCGGCACCCGCGCCCGGCAGGCCAGTGGCCACCGGAGAGACCTTGGCCGCATTGGACATGTCCGCGGTCGCAGTCGGTGCCGAACCCCATGTCGACGGCATCATCGGGCGCGCCGGACCGCTGCCAAGAGCGCCGCCGGCGAGGCTGGTCATGCCGGCGGGGTTGAAACCCTGGATGGCGCCGGTGCCGGCGAAGCCGACCGCGGGCATCGCGTTCTGGCCAAGCTCGCTGCCGAAGCCGCCGGCGAACTGGCTGAGCATGCTGCTGAGCTGTTGGGGTGCCGAGGCGAGCATTTGCGGTGCCTGCGTGAGCATTTGGGCTGGGCCTTGAATGGCTGACGTGGCCGCTTGAGGTGCGCTGGAGGCAATTGAGGTGAATTGCTGCAGCATGCTGGTGCCCATGTTCTCGGGCTTGAGCTGCTGTCCGGCTTGGTCGGCGGCGGTCTGCGATTGTTCGGTGGGTGCCGACCCGGCGGCCTGCTGGATCTCTTCGGTCACCGACAGCGGGGCGGTCGCTGCCTTGCCGGCGATGAGCTTGTCCGACATCGCGTGGCCGGCGGTCAGTGATGCACCGGTGGCGGTCGCGGTCGCCTGGGTAAAGAACCCTGCGGCGGTGGCGGCGATGCTGCCCGTCTCTCCGACACCTGGGATGAGCGTCATGGGGGCGGGCAAGGTCTCGGGAACGCTGGCGACTGCGGCACCGGTGGAGAAGTCGTAGGTGGTCTGCACGTCGGCGGCCTGATTCCACATCCGAACGTAGTCGGCCTCATTCATGCCGATCGGGATCGTGTTGACGCCAAAGAAGTTGGTGCCGACCAACACTCCGTGCACGACGTGGTTGTTGATCAGTTCCAGCATGGTGGGCATCAGCGCCACCGCACTCTCGTAGGAGATTGCGATCTCGCCGTGCGCCACGGCCGCCAAAGTGGCCTTGATGACGACCTGCTGCATCCACATCAGCATCGGTTGGTGCGCTGCGACGAACTTCTCCGCCGACGGTCCCTGGTAGGTCGCTTGCACCGAGGCCAGAATCGCCTCAAGCTCGGCGATTCCGGAGACGTACTCCGCGGCCACATGTGACCAGGAGGTGCCCGCGGCGGTAATCCCCGCCGCGGTGCCCCCGGTGTTGAGCAGTGTCGAATTCACTTCCGGCGGAGCCGCGTGATAGATCGGCGTAGGCGGTAGCGCAGGCATATGGAGTCCCCCGAGGGTTGGTTAAACCCCGACGCCGCCGGCAGCGGTGAGGGCGGCGACGCCCTGGTACTCGCCGCTGGCGTAGCTGGTGCTGGATTCACCGAGACCGTAAGAGGTGGCCGCGGTGTGGAAGTTGCCCATGGCGACCATCGCGTCGTGCGCGAGGCCGCCGGCCTGCAGGCTGGCTGCCGTTTTGACCGACGCCACATCCGAGCCCGGAGGCAGGATCATGCCGTTGGCGACCATGTGGGAGGTGTTGACGCCGATGAGCCGACCTGTCAGCGCGGCGACCTGTCCAGATGCCGCGGCGAGCGCTTCGGGAGTTACATCAAGTTGCATGGGATTGCGTTCCCCTCTTTCGCTGAGAC
>JAGQTO010000125.1:0-3182 GCA_020439025.1 Mycobacterium sp.
GACCCTCGAGGACGCGCTGAAACTACTCTCGCTTCCGCGGCTCGTCGGGACGGACCCGCAGAGCGGTGAGGAAATCACCGCGCAAAACGGCCGTTACGGCCCGTATCTCAAGCGTGGCACCGATTCCCGCTCGTTGGCCTCCGAGGACCAGATTTTCGGGATTACCCTCGATGAGGCGTTGAAGATCTACGCCGAACCCAAACGTCGGGGCCGTCAGGGTGCGGCCACCCCGCCGCTACGTGAACTGGGAACCGATCCCGCCTCCGGCAAACCGATGGTGATCAAGGACGGTCGGTTCGGTCCGTACGTGACCGACGGTGAGACGAACGCCAGCCTGCGCAAGGGTGACGACGTACTGAGCATCACCGACGAGCGCGCCTCGGAGTTGCTGGCCGAGCGCCGGGCCCGTGGGCCGGTCAAGAAGGCGGCCCGCAAGAAGGCGCCCGCCAAGAAGGCCCCCGCCAAGAAGGTGCCCGCCAAGAAGGCCGCGGCGAAAAAGGCCGCCGCGAAGAAGGCGTGACCTACACAGTCAGCCGGCGATATCGCCAGCCGCCGGCTCCCGGGTCTCGTCGGGAACCTGCTGTCTGACCGGCCGGGCCAGCTGGGTGGGCGCCGTGCGCCCCCGCAACTCCACGATCTCGCCGACGCCCCAGCACAACGCCTCTGCGTCGGCCGCGCCGCTGACCGCAATGGCAGAAGCCAGCACGCGTCCCTCCTCGAGTTTGGCCAGTTCGGTCAGTCGGGCAGCTTCGTTCACCGGGTCTCCGATCACGGTGTACTCGAACCGGGCTTGTGCGCCGATGTGGCCGGCGATCGCCCGTCCCGCCGACACCCCGATGCCGAACTCGATCTGATCGAGCACCGTGACGAGCTCGTCGTGCAGCTCCCTTGAGGCCGCCAGCGCCGCCCCAGGGGCGTCGGGGTGTTCGATCGGCGCACCGAAAATGCACAGCGCCGCGTCGCCCTGGAACTTGTTGACGAAACCGCCGTGGTTCTGGACGGTCTCGACGACGACCCGGAAGAACTCGTTGAGCAGGCCGACCACTTCGACCGGCGGCCGGGTTGCGGCCAGCTGGGTGGAACCGACGAGGTCGATGAACAGCACGGCGACGTCACGCTCCTGGCCGCCGAGTTCGGTTCCGCGCTCCAATGCGCGGCGGGCGACGTCCTCTCCGACGTAGCGGCCGAAGAGATCCCGCATGCGTTGTCGCTCGCTGAGTTCGCGCACCATGTCGTTGAACCCGGCCTGGAGCAGGCCGAGTTCACTGGCGTCGTAGATTTGCATGTGCGCGTTGTAGTTTCCGCGCTGCACCTCGCCGAGGGACCAGCGCAACTGCCGCAGCGGATCGGAGATCGCCATCGCGGAGAGGATGTTGCCGACCAGGCCGATCACCAGCGCGGCCACCGCCATCAGCATGATCGGGACGAACAGGCTGTCGGGCGGGGAGTCCAGCAGGGCGAACTTGCTGGCGGCGACGGACAGGATGATCATCAGCAGCGGAACCCCGGTGGAGAGCAACCAGGGCAGCACCAGTCGCAGCACCACACCGGGCCGGCGGAAGTTCTCCGGCACCCCGCCGCGCAAGGCGGCGACGGCCACCGGCCGCAGCACACGCTCGGACTGCAGGTAGCCGATGATCGCCGTGGCGATGGCGCCCAGGAGGGTGGCGACCGCGATCACCGGCGCCGACTGGCTGGCCACCGGCCAACTCGCGGCGATGAAGACCGCGGCCCCCACCAGCCACAGCGTCATGCTGATCATCGACCGGTAGGCCGGCATCCGCAGCGCGCGGAGCCTGGCCTGTTCGGTCGCGGCAGGGTCATCTTCGGTGAGCATCGTGTCCCGCCGCTGCCAGCGGAACACCGGGCGGAGCAGGTTGAAGCTGATCGACGCGCCGACCAGGAACGACACGAGCAGATACCCGATGAACACCGCCAGATTGATGCCCGGCAGATCCTGCAGCTTGATCCGGTCGGCCGGCGGCAGCCCGAAGCGCAGGAAGCCCAGCACCAGAAGCGCGCCGATGATGTCGGCCTGCAGCAATCCCAGCGAGAACACCGGCCAGGGCGTTCGAATCACCCAGCGAACAAACTCACGAATCCGTCGCGGCACGGCCGGCGCGCTGTTCACCACCACACCGTAGCCCCCGGAACCGCGCGCTTCCGGCCCGTTGCCGCCCGTCCGTGCGGAAACGGGATGAGGGCGGCGGCTCGGCTACTGTTGGCAGGCGATGTCCGGGGTGTTCACGAGGCTGATCGGCCAGGGTGCGGTGGAAACCGAGTTGGTCGGCGCCGCACGGGCCGCCCGCAGTGATTCCGCTCACGGCGCCGACGAGACCGGGTCGATGACGCACGCCTGGCTGTTTACCGGGCCGCCCGGATCGGGCCGTTCGGTCGCGGCGCTGTGCTTCGCCGCGGCTCTGCAGTGTAGCTCCGGCGACGTCCCCGGATGTGGCCAATGCCGGGCCTGCACCACGGTGATGGCGGGCACCCACGGCGATGTCCGCCGCATCGTTCCCGAAGGGTTGTCGATCGGGGTCGAGGAGATGCGCTCTATCGTCGCCGCGGCATCGCGGCGTCCCACCACGGGACGATGGCAGGTCGTGGTGATCGAAGACGCCGACCGGCTCACTGAGGGCGCGGCCAATGCGCTGCTGAAGGTGGTGGAGGAGCCGCCGCCGTCGACGGTGTTCCTGCTGTGCGCGCCGTCGGTGGATCCCGAGGACATCGCGATCACGCTGCGCTCGCGCTGTCGCCATGTTGCCCTGCTCACCCCGTCCGCCGACGACATCGCCCGGGTTCTGGTCGATCGCGACGGACTCGACGAGCAGGCGGCCAACTGGGCGGCGGCGATCAGCGGCGGCCACGTCGGCCGGGCACGCCGGTTGGCCACCGATGCCGACGCCCGGTCCCGACGCGAACGGGCGCTGGGAATGGCTCGCGATGCCGCGACCCCATCCCGGGCCTACGCCGCCGTCGAGGCGTTGCTGGCCGCCGCCGAGGATGAGGCTCAGGCGCTGACCGCAGGACGCGACGAGACCGAGACCGAGGAACTTCGCGTCGCATTGGGTGCGGGCGGTACCGGGAAGGGTGCCGCGGGGGCGTTGCGGGGCGCGGCGGGTGCGCTCAAAGATCTTGAGAAACGCCAGAAGTCTCGCCACACCCGTGCTGTTCGGGACGCG
>JAGQTO010000125.1:3280-5373 GCA_020439025.1 Mycobacterium sp.
CGGGCCGCCGCACTGGCCGCGCACGCTCCGAGGGACCGGTTGTTGCGCTGTGTCGAGGCGGTGCTGGACTGCCGGGAGGCCCTGGCCGGCAACGTCAAGCCGAAGTTCGCCATCGACGCCATGGTCGCGACCGTGGGTCAGGCGCTGCGTTCGCCCGGGGTAGACTAACCGCTCGGCTGTGGAGCCACGCCGCCTTAGCTCAGTCGGCAGAGCGATTCACTCGTAATGAATAGGTCGGGGGTTCGATTCCCCCAGGCGGCTCCATCACCCCAGATCAGTGGCGGTTTCCCGACCGCCTAGCCGTGGGCGACCCCCCAGTGGGGTGACGATGATCAATCGGGGACGGCGGGGTAATCGGGTACATCGGCGGCCCGCCCGAGGGAATGGCCGCGGATGATCTTGCTGAGGGTTGACGCCGAGATCCGCCGTGCATTCCAGGCCTCTGATGACTGGGCCGATGAGCGTGATCCGGCCCGGCAACACCAGCACCCTGTTCGGTGGCATGCTGAGTGCATGACTGAGCCGCAATTCGGAGGCGTCGAAGACGGCATGCCTCCGCCGTACCCACCGCCCGGTCAGTACCCACCGCCCGGTCAGTACCCACCGCCTGGGCAGTACTGGGACCCCGCTGCTCCCTACGGGCGGCATCCGGTGACCGGAGAGCCGCTATCCGATAAGTCCAAGGTCGTTGCCGGGCTGCTGCAACTGCTCGGTCTTGTCGGAATCGTCGGTATAGGCCGCATTTATCTCGGCTACACCGGGCTGGGCGTCGCGCAGTTGATCGTCGGCCTGGTGACCTGTGGCATCGGTGCGATCATCTGGGGCATCGTCGATGCCGTCCTGATCCTGACTGACAAGGTGCGCGACCCGGCGGGCCGTCCGTTGCGCGACGGAACCTGATCGTCGCGGCCTCGGGCCCAGACGGTCGCGACCTTGGAGCTAAGCGGACTCCGCTGCGACGCGCAGCCGTCATCCCGGGACACGATCGGCTTCCACGTTCCGCAGGCGCCGCGGGCCGCCCTGCCGACCTTGGGCTGGATCTACCGACATTTCTTCAGCGTGGTGTTGGGCACCTTCTTCAGCGTCGGGTTGCGCACCGAGAAGCGGTAGACCACCAACCCGCATTCCCACCGAACAGGATGTCCGTTTTTGTCACACCCCCCGGGGACGATGTTGGCATGTCCGAGACAACTCCGCCCCGCACCGACCTCCCGCCGCAGCCCGAGAGCATCGACCTCGCCGAACTGGCCGACCCGACGGCCGGGGTGGTCGCCGCGGAGTTGACGGCCCGGTTCATCCGGCTGTGCATGGGCCAGACGGAATCCATGGTGGCGCGGCTGGCCCGCAACGAGGTCGCCCTGCGCAAGCCGGGCGGGATCGAGTTGGATCAGCGCCGGCTGGCCCAATGGCTTTACCGCACCATCGACGTCGACGTGTTCCGGCTGATGGCGGTCGCAGTGCCGCTTTCACACGCCGAGTTCGCGCTGTCCCGCGTCGAGGGCCTGCTGCGCGCCCGGTTCGCCGACGTCGTCGGGACCGCCGCGAGTTATCTGCTCAGCGACGGCCGTGACACTGCGATCCAGATGGCCGCCGTGGCGACGACGATGGCGGCCCGGGAGGTGCGGACGGGGCTTCTCGAGATCATCGCCGCTACCCGGTCCCCCGACGGGGATTGCCCGGCTGAGGAGCAGTAGCAGTCAGCGGGGGGCGAGGTATCCCACCGGACCCGATGCCAGGCACACCGCCAGGGCGGCGGTATCCGCGCGGACGATGACCGTGTCACCGGCCCCGGAGAGCCGCACGTAGACCCGGTTGAGTCCCGGTTTGACCGCTACCTTGGTCTCCGGTCCGACCGGCAGGGACACCGTCAGACTGCCCTCGGTGTTGGCCAGGTAGTTGAGTTCGGCGGTCCATTCCGCGGGCAGCAGTGGGCCGTCCAGAGGCATCCGCACCGGTTCTCCGGGCTGCACGAAGTATCCGCACTGCGGCTCCGGCCCTGGAACTATCCGGCGGACCCAGGTGACGTCGGCGTCGACCACATTGCCCGCGGTATCGAACATTCGCAGCTTGGGGGTGGAGCGGGCGAACTCCGG
>JAGQTO010000418.1 GCA_020439025.1 Mycobacterium sp.
TCCTGGGCATCCCAAAATGCTCCACTGCCGCAACGGTTTCCAAATCGCTCACCCGGGCAACCGGTAGACCATCGACAGTGGCGGCGGCCGTCTTGAGTTCGGCGACAACGGCCTCGATGCTGTGCGCCACCGATTCGACGTCCTCGACGTTGTCGGGGCAGGCAACCAGGCCGATGCTGAACTTGTCGCGATAGGACACCGCGGTGACATTGAGATTGGCGCCTTCACACAGCGGTGCCATCGGATATGCGGCCACAACGGGCGCCCCGGCGCAGTGGAGGTCACTGCGCGGCCCCGGGACGTTCGAGGTGACGAGATGGGCCAACGGGGTGTGCAGTCGAGAGATCTTCAGTCCGGTGTAGAGGCCGGCCAGAAAGCCGATGGCCATCGGCGGGGCCAGGTCGATGACGTCGCCGAGGTTGATCGGCGGCGCCGCCCGCCGCCGGGCCTTCAATCGTGATGTGGCGGCATGGATACTGGCCAGCTGCTCAGCCGGATCGGCAAGATGGACAGGCAGTTTCACCAGCGCCGGCGACCAGCTGTTGCAGCTGTCGTCGCCGGCGCCGCGCGTCGAGATCGGCATGAAGGTGCGAAGCGGCTTTTCCGGAACAGTGTCGTAAGTGTGCAGCCACCTCCGCAGTGCTGACGTTGTGGCGGCGAGGAATACGTCGTTGACCGTCACACCGAATGCTTCGGTGATCACCCGTACGTCGTCCATTGCTACCTCGGCGAACGCGACGCTGCGCCGCGGCGTCAGCGGGTCGTTGAGCCGGGTGCGCGGTGAAAACCATTCACGTTCAGCCCAGTCCCGTTCGCTGCTGACCCGGCCGGCGTCTTCGTCGGGCCGTGCGGCCGTAGGCAGAAATCTGCGGACCGACTGTGCAGCCAACCCGACCGCGGCGGGGATTGCCCGCTGGGCGATCCGGACGGCGGCTGCCGCATTCGAAGCGAACTCGTCGATGACGTCGCCCAACCGCTCCGGCAGTCCGGGCATCCGAGCAGGGCCGCGTTGGTCCGCCGCCGGGAACTGCCGAGCCCCATCGGCGCCCATCAGCTCGGGAAGCAGTGCGGTCACGGCGCCCATACCGTCACTCATGGCGTGGGAGAACTTGACCACCACCACCAGCCTGCCGTCCTCGAGCCCATGGATCACCCAGGACTCCCACAGCGGGCGGTCCCGGTCGAGCCGCTGACCGTGCAGCCTCCCAACCAGCATCGCCAACTGGTTCATGGTTCCCGGCGCGGGCAACCGCACGCGGTGCACATGGCGGGCGATGTCAAAGTCGGGGTCCTCGACCCACGAAGGCTGCCCCAGACCCAAAGGCCTGTTGAGCAGCCGCTGCCGGAATCGCTCTGTCGCGCTGGCACGTTCGGCCAACAGGCGAGCAACCGAGGCGGCCGTCAGGTCGCCGCGGACGGTCGAGTCGCAGAACAACACCGCCATCACGTGCGTGGGCATCACTGCCGTCTCACCGTGCAGCGACAGACCGTCCAGGCCGGTCAGCCGCTTCATCGTTGTCGCGGCCTTCGCGTGCTCGTCATCAATCACCATGAACCCCAGAGTGCGCCGCCCACCTGGAAGCCAGCCGCCTACTGACTGAGCGTTTGGTGGGAACCGGGGCGTGCTTCGAGAAGCGGCTACGCCCGCCCGCCCAAGGGCACATGGTCGTTGAAGCGGAAGGCTGCGACACAGACGTCGTCTTCCCGGTTGCGGGTTGACAGCAGATCCCGGAAAAGCCCGCACTGCTGACCGGACCCGGCATCGGCGGCGGGATCCCAGCCGGAGGTGATGCGCTCAACCTCGGCGATCCCGGTCTCGATATCCCTGTCTCGGCGCTCGACAAGACCGTCGGTGTACATCACCAGGATGTCTCCAGCCCGGACCCGTGTTCCGCACTCCGTATAGGCGGCGTCGCGCATCGGCCCCAGGACCGGGCCGTGGCCATCGGAGAGGCGCTCCACCTCGGCGCTGTCCGACCGGCGCAGGATCGGCGGCGGATGACCGGCTGTGGAGTAGGACAGCACTGACTCGTCGCGGTCGTAGATCGCCACCGCCATGGTGGCGAACTTGCCGTGGCTGACATCGCGGGTGAAGCGGTTGAGTTCGGTCAGCAGCTTCGCGGGCGCCAGGCCGCGGTGGGCCAGAGCGCGCCCCGCGCTGCGTATCTGGGCCATATCCTCCACGGCCGCCAGACCATGGCCGATGACGTCACCCACCGCCAGATAGGTCCTGTTCCCGGGTAGCGGCATCACGTCGTACCAATCGCCGCCGACCCCATGGGACGGGTCGGCCGGTTCGTAGGTGACGCAGACGTCGATGCCGGGGATCCGCTCCACCCGGTTCGGCAGCACCGCCGACTGAAGGACCGCAGCGCGGGCGTGCCCGTCGACGTAGAGGCGGGCGCGGACCAATGCCTGAGAGACCCTGGTTGCCACCGCCGAGA
>JAGQTO010000126.1 GCA_020439025.1 Mycobacterium sp.
ACCGGGGGCCGCTGCCCGACGTCCGGGCGCGGTGTTCGCCCACGCGTGATTCGTCGGCCGGCTACGAGCCGTCCGGCTGTGAGCGATTCGGCACCACCATCACCGGCCGGTGACTTTCGTGCAGTACGCCCATCGCCACACTGCCGAGGATGATCTCCCGTACGGCTGATCGCCCTCTCGAACCGACGACGACCGCTGCAGCGCGCTGCTCGTCGGCGGCCGCAACGATCGCACTGGCGGTCCCGCGAGCCTGGCGGCCGCGGCCGCGGCCGCGGTCTACGTGAACGTGGACGAGTCGGCCGTTCGAGTCGGCACCGGGTTGTGCCGGCACTTTGGTGGCCTCATCGACGGACACTGCGACGATTCGCCTATCGGGAAAGAGGCGTTCAGCTGTCTGCAAGGCGGCCTTGGCGCTTTCCGAGCCGTCCCATCCGACCACGACCGGCCCGTCCGAGAGTGCGTCGTACTCCTCGGACAACAGTGGCTGGGGGACGACGAGAACCGGACGCGAGCAGTAGTGCACCACCATGTCCGACACGCTGCCCAACACTGAGGCGGTACCGCCGAGACCTCGAGCCGCGACTACCACGAGGTCGGCATCGCCCCTTTCCGCGGTCTGCGCGATCGCGGTTCCCTCGGCTGCGTAGGTTCGCTCCAGCAGGGGGGTGGCCTCCCACCCGGCGGCCTCGGCCAGGGTCACGCCCATCGCGGTGATCCGGCGAGCTTCGCGCTCCCCTTCGCGATCCTCCGCGGCGATCAGATCGTCGATGTTGCGAGCCTGTGCCCACAGCCGCCGACGTATCTGTTCACTGGCGAACGGCGGAACCCAAAGGTAGGTGATCCACGCACGCGACCCCGGGAACAGTTGTGCGCCCGCCTCGATGGCGCCCGCCGCGGCAGGCGAGCCGTCATAGCCGAGGACCGCTCGAATCGTCACAGATCGCTCCTGAACTCCTACGGGGGGGTGAGGTGGACTTTCCACGGTACTGGGCAGATTTGGCTCCGGCCGGCAGCGGAAAATTCCGGCGGGGCCGAAGCCGTGCTGGTTAGGCCTGGCGCCGCCCGGCCGTGAAATTCAGGTCGGGAACTCGGAGCGAATCAATCTTGCTTAGCCTCAGCGGCGATCCGATGCGGTGTCAGCGCACCAGGTGCGGCCGGCAGAAGGCGCACATTCCTGATCCCAGGCTCGGGTAGCCGCACTCGGGGCACACCCCCGCTGACGGCAACGGCCGTTGCGCGGATCCCGGGTTGGCGGCCAACCTGCTGTCGAGGTCGCCGAGTTGGCGGGCCAGTACGCCGAGCCGGTCGTTCAAGCGGTCTCTTTCCCCGCTGAGAGCCGCTCGCTCCCAGAGGATCTCGCGCGCCGGGGTGCCGTTCCGGGGATGCCGGTTCCGCCAGGCCAGGTCTGCCAGTGCGCGGTCCAATTCCTCCAGGCGGGCGGCCAGGCCACGGAGCAGATGAGTGAGCTGCTCCCGCTCGTCCCGCATCTGGTCAAGGCCCCCGACGATGCGGGGAACGGGCCGGTCGAGAGGGCGCATCAAGGCGGCTGGACCGGTCACTGCTGATCCCTTTCGCTGGCGTCTTCCCGGAGATGGTTGTGGGCTCGAATCGGTAAGCTAGCAGCACTGCCAGCTATCCACGAAATTTTCGCTACATGGTCCGCACCGGTCGAACCAGGACGCTCGTGGGATCGCGATTTTCACCGAACCGGCCCCAGGCGACGATTGTCTGGCGATCATGGTGCGGGATTCGTCGATCCCGGAGGGATAAGCATGGATGTCAGCCGGATGGCGTCGCTGATCCCTGCCGTCCCGCGGCCCCCCTTGGGTCTGCCTGATCCGCTGCGGCGGATTCGCGTCGGCCGGGACCTCGACAAGATCACCGACATCGGCGTGGAGGCCGCTCCCGAAGACGGCGACGTCAGCGCCGCTCAGGTGGGGGCGATCTGGTCGGCGGTGCTTGATTGGTATCGAAGCGGTGTCCATCCCGCTATGCAGGTCTGCGTTCGGCGCCACGGTGCGGTGATCCTCAACCGGGCAATTGGCTACGCCAAGGGCAAGGGCCCGGGGGAGGGCAGGGGCGCCGAGCGTGTTCCCGCCACCGTCGACACCCCGTTCTGCGTCTACTCGACCTCCAAGGCCGTGACGGCCTTCGTCGTGCACAAACTCGCCGAGCGCGGAATGCTGGATCTTGACGACCCGGTCGCCGCCTACATCCCGGGCTACGAGAAGAACGGTAAGCGCGACATCACCGTCGGCTACGTTCTGGCCCACCGGGCCGGCGTTCCCAACCTGCCGCGTAGCGCGCTGGACCTGGATCGGCTCAACGACCGCGAGTACTTGACCGACATCCTGGTCAACGCCGTGCCGTTCGCCAAACCCGGGCGCTACCTCGCTTACCACGCCGTCTCGGGTGGTTTCATCCTCGGCGAGGTGGTTCGGGCCGCCACCGGAAAAGACATCCGGGAGGTGGTGGCCGAGGAGTTCCTCGACCCGCTCGGATTCCGCTGGACCAACTACGGTGTGGCGCCGGAGGACGTCGACAAGCTCGCGCGCAACTACGTCACCGGGCCGCCCACCACCCCGCCGCTGTCGAACCTGCTCACCCGCGCCCTGGGGGTCGACTTGGACGCGCTGGTCAAGCTCACCAATGACCCCCGCTTCCTCACCGGGATCGTGCCGGCGGCCAACACGGTGACGACGGCATTCGAGATGTCGCGCTTCTTCGAGATCATGCGCTGCGGCGGCGAGCTGGACGGGGTGCGGGTGATCGAGACCGACACGATCCGCCGCGCACTCATCGAGAGGTCCCACCTGGAGATCGATTTCTCCCTTGGTTTCCCGACCCGGTTCTCCCAGGGACTGATGCTCGGCGCGCGGGTGGTCAGCCTCTACGGCCTGGACACCCAGCTCGCGTTCGGGCACCTCGGCTTCACCAATATGCTGTCGTGGTCGGACCCCGAACGGGCCATCTCGGTATCGATCCTCAACAACGGCAAGCCGATCATCTACCCGGAGCTGCACCGCTTCCTCGGCACGATGCAGCGCGTCACCACCGAGATGCCGAAGGTTCCGAAGTCGGAATTGATGCTGTGAGCGCCGCGGCGCGCTGAGCCCCCTGTCGGGATTGAACCGACGACCTTTCGCTTACAAGGCGAGTGCTCTACCACTGAGCTAAGGAGGCGCGGCGGGGACGGCGGCGGCCGGCCCGACCAGGGCACAGCCTATCCGGTCAGACCTCGTCCTCGCGGAACGGCCAGAGTCGCCGCCCAGGCAACGGTATGCGCTCAGCGATATTGCTCAGCGGGTCGACTACCCGGGTCATCGCGATCACGGCATCGCGCAGGGCCTCCACCGTCGGGGTGAGGGCCTCCATTCCCGGGGCGAGCCGGTTGAGCGAATCGGTGACCGCGGTGAGTTGCTCGAGCGGGCCGTCCTTGGCGGTCAACGTCTCGATAACACCCCCTTCGGCCAGTAGCCGGTCGGCCAGACCGTCGTCGGCCAGAACCCGCTCCAGCAGACCGTCCTCGTCGAGCAACTGATCCACCAGGCCGCCGGGGGCAAGCGCCCGACTCACCCCGCCGCCTTCGGCGGTGAGCCGGTCCAGCACCCCGTCCGGGGCGGTGAGCCGGTCGACCAGCCCGCCTGGGCGCATCAGTCGATCCACCGCGCCGTCGGGGGCCAGCGCCTGCCACAGCGGGCCGTCCTCGTCGATCAGGGAGGCGAACCGATTGATCCGGTCGATCGTTTCCTCCAGACCCAGCAGGTGCGCGACCGACTCCCCGGCAGAGATGGTGGTGGCGTCGCCGAGGCTTCGTCGGGCGATGTCGATGGCTGCTTCAGCGATGTCGATACCGGCATCTGCCGCCGCCAGCCCGATCCGAGCCGGTGTGGTCGCGATATCGACGAACGCCTTCGCCAAGTTCATGTGCCAAGTGTAGGTCCGCAACGCCTCCTACCACGGCAGATCGGAGTCACAGGAACCTCACAGCCACCATCCAGTGTGCATTCGCCGATGCGGGAGCACAGTGGAAGGCATGTCAGCAGCGATAGCCGGCCCGAAGCCCGACAGCCCTCCCGAGGCGCGGGTACTGGTGGTTGACGATGAAACCAATATCGTCGACCTCCTCGCGGTCAGCCTGAGGTTCCAGGGGTTCGAAGTGCACACCGCCACGACGGGTACGGCGGCGCTTGACCGGGCCCGGGAGATTCGGCCCGACGCGGTGATTCTCGACGTGATGATGCCTGGGATGGACGGCTTCGGGGTGCTGCGCCGACTGCGGGCGGACGGCGTCGACGCACCGGCGTTGTTCCTGACCGCGCGGGACAGGCTGCAGGACAAGATCACCGGGCTGACGCTCGGGGGCGACGACTATGTGACCAAGCCGTTCAGTCTGGAAGAGGTGGTTGCCCGGCTGCGGGTAATCCTGCGCCGGGTCGGGAAGGGCGCGGGCCGTGAGGCGACCGCGCCGCGGCGGCTGGTGTTCGCCGATATCGAGCTCGACGAGGACACTCATGAGGTGTGGAAGGCCGGCGAAGCGGTGTCGCTGTCGCCCACCGAGTTCACTTTGCTGCGCTATTTCGTCATCAATGCCGGCACTGTGCTCAGCAAGCCCAAGATCCTCGATCACGTCTGGCGTTACGACTTCGGCGGCGACGTCAACGTGGTCGAGTCCTACGTGTCCTACCTGCGGCGCAAGGTCGATACCGGCGAACAGCGGCTGTTGCACACCCTGCGCGGTGTCGGCTACGTCCTGCGGGAGCCCCGGTAACCGCGGCGCTGTCTGGGCGGATGGCCGACACCGGCGGTCCCGCACACCGGGCTCTGCCGCTCCGGGTGAGTCTGGTGGCGGCGATGCTGCTGCTGGTCGGGTGCGGTCTGCTCGCCTCCGGCATCGCGGTGACCTCGATCCTGCGGCACAGCCTGCTCAGCAGGGTCGACGAACGGCTTGTCGACGCCTCGACCGGGTGGGCCCAGCAGCCCCGCCAGAGTTTCCCGTTGGATCCAGAACCCAACCCCGCCAGGCCGCCGTCGAACTTTTACGTGCAGGGCGTCGATGCGCGCGGGGACGTCTGGATGGCGATCAACGACCGTAAGGCGAGCCCGGCGCTGCCCGGCGGCGACGACGTCGGACCCGTTCCGGTGACGATCGGGTCGGTCGGCGACTCGAACGTCCAGTGGCGGGCCGTCTCGGTGCGCGGCCCGGACGGCGAGTTGATCACGGTGGCCGTGGATCTCTCCGATCTCCAGTCCACGGTGGACTCGCTGGTGCTGCTGCAGGCCGCCATCGGCGTTGCGGTACTGCTGGTGTTGGGCGTGGTCGGTTACTGGGTGGTGCATCGCAGCCTGCAACCTCTGGTCGAAGTCGAGAAGACGGCCGCCGCGATCGCCGGGGGGCAACTGGACAGCCGTGTGCCGCAGGGGGATCCGCGCACCGAGGTCGGACAGCTCGCCCTCGCCCTCAACGGCATGCTGGCCCGGATTCAGGGTGCGGTGGCGTCATCGGAGGCCTCGGCGGAAAGCGCCCGGATCTCCGAGCAGCGCATGCGCCGATTCATCACCGACGCCAGCCATGAACTGCGCACGCCGCTAACCACGATTCGTGGCTTCGCCGAGCTCTACCGCCAGGGCGCCGCCCGCGACGTGGAGATGCTGATGTCCCGGATCGAGAGCGAGTCGCGCCGGATGGGCGGCCTCGTGGAGGATCTGCTGCTGCTGGCTCAGCTCGACGCCCAGCGTCCGCTGGATCGCAAAAGGGTCGATCTGCTGGCGCTGGCCAGCGACGCGGTGCATGACGCGCAGTTGATAGCGGCATCACGATCCATCGACATGTCGGTTCTCGACGGGCCGGGCACTCCCGAGGTGCTCGGCGACGAGACACGGTTGCGGCAGGTGCTGGGCAACCTGGTGGCCAACGCCCTACAACACACCCCGGAGTCGGCACGGGTCACGGTTCGGGTGGGCACCCTCGGAGACCATGCCGTGCTAGAGGTCGCCGACGAAGGTCCGGGGATGGAAATGGTTGACGCCCAACAGGTTTTCGAACGTTTCTACCGCGCCGACTCGTCTCGGACGCGGTCCAGCGGCGGAACCGGACTCGGGCTCTCGATCGTCGATTCGCTGGTGCGCGCGCACGGCGGCCGGGTGACGGTGCGGACCGCCCCGGGATCCGGCTGCTGCTTCCGGGTCACCCTGCCGCGAATCCTCGACCCGATGGCCGCTCCAGGGTGATTGAGACCGCTGTGACTGAGATAGCGGTGAATCAGGCCTCCGCCAGGGCGGCCCGGATCCTGGACTGGGCGTCGTCGAGGGACTCCGCAGACGGGTTGCGGTCGACGCCTGCGAAGCCGAAGTCGGTGAGGTTGAAGGCCGGGAAGACGTGGACGTGCAGGTGCGGCACCTCCAGTCCGGCGATGATGACCCCCGCCCGGTCGGCGCCGAAGGCCGCGCAGACCGCCTTCCCGATGCGCTGGGCCACTCCCATCACCTTGTCGAACAGCTCGGGTTCAACGTCCTGCCACTTGTCGACCTCGGCGCGCGGCACCACCAGGGTGTGTCCCTGGGTCATCGGTTCGATGGTCAGGAACGCCACGATGTCGTCGTCGGAGTAGACGAATCTGCCCGGAAGCTCGCCGTTGATGATTTTGGTGAAGACCGACGCCATGGGCTCAGCATAGGGCCAGCCGACGGGGCTTCGGGTCAGTCGCGCCGGCCGAACTGCATGCGATCCAGGTTCCAGTAGCCGCGCATGTTGGTGATCAGGCCGTCGTCGTCGACCCGGTAGCAGAACACCCCGCGCACGGTGCTGGTGAAGCCGCCCTCGAACTCGCTGCGCAGAACCAGGATGTGGGCGACCTCGTTGGGCGAACTCGACGGGAAGCTCTCCTCGCAGGTCACCCGCAGGCCGTTGTTGGCGATATTGGTGTCGTAGAAGGCCGCGACCGCAGCCTTGCCGCGCACGCCCAAGCCGTCGGGATTGGTGACCGTCTTGCCGATCGGGTCCTCGATGACGACGTCCTCGGCCATCAAGGCCAGCCAGCCCTCGCGGTCGTGGGACTGCACGCAGCGCCACGATGCCTTGGAGGCGGCCATGGCGGGAGTCGGCGCGTCGGTCTGCGGCACGGCTTACCGGTCTTCGTCGGTGTAGCGGATGACACCGCGGATGTTGCGGCCCTCCAGCATGTCCTTGTAGCCGTCGTTGATCTGCTCGAGGCGGTACTGGCGGGTGACCATGTCGTCGAGGTTGAGCTTGCCTGCCTTGTACATCGACAGCAGTTGCGGGATGTCGTAGTAGGGGTTGCCGCCGCCGAAGATGGTGCCCTGCAGGTTCTTCTGCATCAGGGTCATCATCGCCAGGTTCAGGGTGACGTTGGTGTCGACCATGCTGCCGATGGCCGTCAGCACGCAGGTTCCGGACTTCGATGTGATCATCATGTAGTTCTCGACGTCAGCGCCGTCCAACTCGCCGACGGTCACGATGACCTTCTTGGCCATGAAGCCGGCGGTCACCTCGGCGATGCCCATCAGTGCGGCGTTGATGTCCTCGTAGACGTGGGTTGCGCCGAACTTCAGGGCCTGGTCCCGCTTCCACTCCACGGGGTCGATGACGAAGATGTTGCGCGCACCGGAGGCGACCGCGCCCTGCAAGGCGGCCATCCCGACCCCGCCGACGCCGACGACCGCGACGTCCTCGCCGGGCTTGATCTGGGCGGTGTGGGTGGCCGAACCCCAGCCGGTGGTGACGCCGCAGCCGACCAGGCAGGCGACCTCGAAGGGGATCGACGGGTCGATCTTCACCACGGAGGACTCGTGCACCACCATGTATGGCGAAAAGGTGCCCAGCAGCGTCATCGGGAACACCGGCTGGCCGTCGGCGGTATGGATCCGGTGGGTGCCGTCGGAGATGGCGACTCCGCCGAGCAGTCCTGCGCCGAGGTCGCACAGGTTGCGTAGGCCGGCCTGGCACGACGGGCACTTGCCACAGGACGGGATGAACGACATGACGACGTGGTCGCCGACCGCGACGCCCTCCACGCCTTCGCCCACCTCGGTGACGATCCCCGCGCCCTCGTGGCCGCCCAAAACGGGAAAGCCCAGCATCGGGATGCCGCCGGTCACCAGGTGGTGATCGGAATGGCACATGCCGGAGGCCTCCATCTGGACTTTGACCTCGTGCTTGGCCGGGTCGCCGATTTCGATCTCCTCGATCGACCACGGCTGATTGAACTCACGGATGAGCGCACCTTTTGTCTTCACTGCACAACCTCCGTTGTGAACGATGTGGCCGACCGGGAATGTGTTCTCGGTCACGTAGGTTCATCCTAAACCTGACGGGTGTCAAGTCACCAGATGGGTACGGGTGCCTGCCCGATCGGGTAGTAGCCCGGGAGCTTCTCCCCGGCGAGGCTGCGCTGGATGCGTTCCTGCATGCCCCTGGATAGCTTGCCCTGCTGCATCAGCCGTAGGTACAGCGTCTGAACGTGGCCGAAGTCGAAGAAGTCGCGCTGCCACTCGATCAACGCCCGCCCGTCGTCCTCGGTGAGTCGGAACCAACTGCCGCCGATACCGTAGATCTCGAATGATGCCCCCGCCGGGTCGTCCGGGTCGGTGGCGACCTGTTTCCAGAAGCCGACCACCTCGCCGATCTTGTCGTCGATGACCACCCGCTGGTACGGGTAGGTCCAGCCCTGCAGTCCGGCCATCTCCAGGCCGAGGGCGATATCGCGGATCTCCGCCTTGCCGACGCACATGACGTCCTCCTTCGGCCCGATATTCCAGCCGTAGGTGGCGTCCTCGGTGTAGAAATCGGCCAGCGGGGTCCAGTCGCCGTTGCGTTCGGCCTCGCGATTGGCCGACAGCCAGCGCTGCACGAAATCCTCCAACCGGTCACGGGTGAGGG